>DASYCM010000291.1:0-26780 GCA_036500165.1 Pseudolabrys sp. | reverse complement strand
GCCTTGTGATGATTGATCAGTGCGGTCGGTCCAAGGAAGGCTGACTTCACATGGCCGGCAAGCAAATCGCCGACTGCCTGCCCCGCGCCGCGATACGGCACGTGCTCAAGCTTGATGCCCGCCTGTTTGGCGAACCATTCGCCAACGACATGCTGGTTAGAGCCGACGCCGGAGGAGGCAAAGCCGAGGCCCGGATTTTTCTTCGCATAGTCGACATATTCTTTGACCGAGCTGACACCGAGCGACGGATGCACGCCCAGCACCTGTGGCTGATGCGCGATATCGATCACCGGCAACAGCACCTTGGTGTAGTCGTAACTGAGCTTGAGAATATGCGGCGCGCTTGCCGCGTTATCGTTGGTGATGAGAAACGTGTAGCCGTCAGGCGGGCTACGCATCGCCGAATCCATGCCGAGCGTACCGCCGGCGCCCGTCCTGTTTTCTACCACGATCTGCTGGCCGAGGTTGTTCGACAGAATCTGGCCGCATTGCCGCGCAACGAAATCGATGGCGCCACCCGGCGCCAATGGCACGATGAAACGCACCGGCTTGTTTGGCCATTTTTCCTGCGCGATGGCCGGCGCCGCGAGGCCTAATCCCGCGCCACTTGCGAGCGCGAAACCGCCCGCGCCTTTGATGAAGCTGCGTCGTGCGATGGTCATGCGTATCCTCCCAATGGGTCCCTAAACCGGGTCCTTGAGTCTGGCCCTTGGGCGACATTGTTACACAACCTCTGGAATTTCCTAGGGGTTTGCGGCGGCTCTGTCCCTGTGCAACCATTCCGCAGCGCAGTACGTTAGAGCCGACACGTCGTCATAACCGAAGGTGATGCCCATGGCCGAAGTCACGTATGAAATCGTCGAACACGATGGCGGCTGGGCCTACAAGGTCAGCGGCGTGTTTTCCGAGACGTTTCCCACCCATGCGGCCGCACTGAACGCCGCCAAACGGGCCGCTGCCGAGCAACGTGTGCCCGGAGAAACGGAACAGATTCAGTTCGAGGATTCTTCCGGCAAGTGGCATAGCGAAACCGCACGTGGCAGCGACCGGCCTGAAACCCACATCAAGGACAAGGGCTGAGCTCAAAACCGGCCCATCGCGGGAGCTTGCACCAAACGGCGCGGCTCATGACACGCTGGCTTCTCGCGGCGTTCTTTGTTGCCGCAGGTTACGCGCATCTCACCGTTCCGGAGAAACTCCTCGCGATTACACCGGATTGGGTGCCATACGCGCCGCAGGTCATCTTCGTCACGGGCTGGCTCGAGTTTGCCGGCGCTCTGGCGCTTGTGACTCGGCCACTACGCACTCCTGCGGCCATTGCGTTGGTGCTCTATACGATCTGCGTCTGGCCGGCCAACATCAAACACGCCATCGAAGGCATCGACGTTGCGGGACTGCCGTCAAGCTGGTGGTATCATGGCCCACGGCTTGCTCTGCAGCCGGTGATCGCCTGGGCCATCCTGTTTGCAGGCGACGTCATCGACTGGCCATTCGGTAAGCGCTGACTGATTGGAGCCCGAATGATTAAGCCTCGCGGACCTGCGGCGATCGCGGCACTGCTGTCCTTCAACGGCGGCTTCGTCGACACCGCTGGCTTCCTCGGCCTTGCCGGCCTTTTCACCGCGCACGTCACCGGCAACTTCGTCACGCTCGGCGCAGCGCTGGTGATGGGCACGCACGGCATCATCGGCAAGGTACTGGCACTGCCGGCCTTCGTTCTGACGATTGCGTTGGCGCGCCTCGCCGGCAGTGCCCTGCGCGCACGGCAAAAGCCGGTGCTGCGTATTCTTCTCGGTGTGGAAGTCGGACTGCTGTTCGCGTTCTTCGCGCTGGCCGTGACGTTCGGGCCATTCCCAAATCCCGATAGCGCGACCGCACTGCTGACGGGGTTTGCCGGCATTGCCGCGATGGCGCTGCAGAACGCCGTGCAACGCGTCCATCTGTCGAGCCTGCCGCCGACTACTTTAATGACCGGCTCGACCACGCAGGCCACCATCGACGCCGTCGACCTGATCAGCGGTATCGATCCAGACAAGGCGGCTGCGGTCCGCACCCGCTTCGGCGCGCTGTCGCTGAGCATTCTCTACTTCGCTGCGGGTTGCGCGGCGTCGGCGACTTTATATTGGCTGGCCGGCGTCTGGTGTCTCGCCGTCCCTGTGATCGTCGGCGCGGCCGCGGCGATGATGCGAGCCGATGCTGCGCCGGAGACATAAAAAATGCGCCGGTCGGCCGACCGGCGCATTGGCAATATCGATGGACGATATCGGGGAAGACGCGCCGAACCTAGCCTTCGGCAACTTCCTTCTTCGCCGCTTTCTTTTTCTTCGGCGGTGGTGGATTGGCGGCGAGTTGGGCCGCCTCTTCGGCATCGCGCGCAAGCCGCAATGCCTTAAGGCGCGCAGTCTTGGCGCGGCTGGCGATCGCCGCGTTCTCGTATTCGGTCATCGCGCGCTTGCCCTCTTCGGCTTGGCGCAATTTGCGGAATTGATTGTTTGCCGCATTCTTCTTGTCGTCGGCCAAAGGCAATCTCCATCGGTACGAATGAATGAAAATCGAAACGTCACCCGGAAGCGCCTGCGCTATTTTCCGGCGGCGGACCGAAGCGCTTGATTAATACGTTCTTGCCAACCCGGACCGCCGTCCTGGAAGTAATCGAGCACATCCCGGTCGATCCGCAGCGACACAAGTTCTTTGGCACCAGGGACAGACGGTGCTTTCGGCAACTCTTCGGCCGGTTTGGCTGTCGCCTTCTTGAAGGCCATTTCGGCCAGCTGCCGCGAATCGGTGATGCGCCGGGTCATTCGCCGCTTTCTATCACGGCACCACGTATATTACTTAGGTGATTTGGGGAGTTTCGGACCGAATTCAAGCCGTAAACGCGGCAAATATCAGTCCCAGAGGCCGTAACCGGCCCATTTGGTGGCCGGAATCTCGCCGCCGATCGTGTACCTGAAGTTGACCACCTTCATGTGGTCCGGCGTCGCGGTGCACGTATAACTCATCGTGTACCACTTCTTGCGGCTGCGGAACGCGCCGGCCTTCGCCTCGACCATGTCCTGCTTCACCACCGGCTCGGCTATGGCGTTGGCCACCGCGCGGTCGGGACGGAAGTCCTTGTGGTCATCGCGAATCTGCTTCAGCGCGGTGTAATCGCATAGTTGTTCGAGACGAACCGAAGGATCGAGCCTGAGCAGCGCTTTCTCGAACTTCTCGTCAGGGCCAGCCGCCAGCGCCACCCCGATACCGCCCACGAACGCCACGCTTACAGCAAAACCCATCAACCGCATGCAACGTCCTTGAACTGCCGCCCGCTCACCAGCGTGACTTATGACGGCTGATGATGCAACGCAACCAACCATACCCCAACGTATAGTTCTGTCCCAAAGAATTGGCGCGCGGCGGACCGCCGCGCGTTGACTGCCCATAACTGGGGAACTATTTCGCGCGCTTGTAATAATTCGACGCTCTGCCGCGGCCGCCGGCGACGTTGGGATTGGTGTTGACGAATTCGTCAGCGGTCAACTTGTCGATGGTGCGCTCCTGCGCCTCGCCTTCCCAATTGGGAAAGCTCGCCGACACGATATTGAAGGTCACCGTCTTCTTCTCTTCGTTCACCGTGTAACTGCCGAACACCGAGATGCTCCGCCGCATAATCGCGGCATATTCATCAGCCGTGCCGGTGAGACGATTATTGCTCGCGATCTTCGGCACGTCGCCTGCGACATGCACCTGCGAGAAATGGCCGTCGGCGGTGAAGATCAGCATGCCTTTCGGCGTCTCACCGAACGGAAACGATTTCTTGCCGTCGGGCGCCACGACTTCGGCGACGCCGAAGATCCAGGTGCCGACGATCATCTCGCGCAGGCTTTTGCTCTGCGCGTTCGCCTGTCCCATCATCAGAACGGCCGCGACAAGAGTCACGGCCGCATTCGCAAATCGTTTCATCGTTTCCCCCGGGATGTTTTTTTATCGGCGCCGGCTTGATGCCGGCGCCGTCGTCTCGTTCCAGCTCAGGTGTATTTCGGATTGCGATCTAGCAACTCAATGGAGATGTCCTGCGGCCCGCGGATGAAGCAGATCTTGACGCCGGGACGCGGCGAGTGCGGCTCCTTGATGAACTGCACGCCTTTCTTCTTCAGATCGGCGGCGATCTCGTCGATGTCCGACACAAGCAGGCCGAAATGGTCGAGGCCCTGATACGGCACCTGCGGCGCCGGATTGACCTTTTCGCCGGCCGCCACCGGCGCGATGAAGATGTTGGCGCCGCCGAGCTTCATGTCGATACGCGGCTTGCCGTTTTGATTGCTGCGGAGGATTTCCGCGCCGAGCATTTTTTCGAACCACGCCACAGTGGCCTCCGGATCGGCGGTGCGCAGGTGGATGTGGTCCCAGGTAATAGTCGCCATGTCGTTTCCTTTTCTTGACGCGGCCCGAGTCGGGCCCCGGGCATTCGATTTTCAGCAGGTCATAATTTCCCGTCTGAACGGTGCGAAAACCTAGCACGGATTGGGAGGAAATGGTCCGTAATGTCAGAAAAGAGAGGCATCGCTCGCGCCGTCATGGCAAGATGTGCAGGATATTCGTCAATGCCGACAAGGTGCGCCGCACGAAAAATGAGCGCACCGATCTTCAGGGGGATTCACATGATCATCAGCAACCGCCGCCGCTTTCTGACACTCTCCGCCGCCACCTTGGCCGCACCCGCACTGCCGCGCCTCGGCTTTGCCGCCGAACCTTGGCCCAAGGAAAAGACCATCCGGGCCGTGGTGCCCTTCAGCGCCGGCAGCACGATCGACATTATCGGCCGCATTGTGATGGACCCGCTGTCGCGCCAGCTCGGCCAGACCATTGTTATTGAAAACCGGTCCGGCGCTGGTGGCAGCATCGGCTCTGCCATGGTCGCCAAGGTCGACCCGGACGGCTACACGCTGCTGATCAACGCCGCCGCACACTCCGGCGCGCCGGCCGCCTATCCGAATTTGTCGTACGATGCGGCCAAGGATTTTTCCTGCGTCGCCAGTTTCGGCAGCGTGCCGAACGTGCTGCTGGTGTCACCGGCAAAGGGATACAAGTCGCTCAAGGATTTTGTCACCAAGGCCAAAGCGTCGGGTCAATTGACCTATGGCTCGGCCGGTGTCGGCAGTGCCACGCACTGGGCAGCCGAACGCTTCCGCGTCAGCGCAGACTTCAAGGGCACGCACGTTCCCTTCCGCGGCGGGCCGGAAGCCCTCACCGAAGTGATGACCGGCCGTGTCGATTTCGTCTTTATCGGCATTTCATCAGGCCTACCCTTTATCAAGAACGGGCAACTGCAAGCGCTGGCGGTGAGCTCAGCGAAGCGTTCGCCATCGTTGCCGGACATTCCGACCACGGTCGAAGCCGGCTATGCCAACTCCGATTACAACTACTGGACCGGCCTGCTGGTGCCGGCCAAGACGCCGACGGAGATCGTCAACCGTCTCAATTCCGAAGTGACGAAGGCCATTACTATTCCCGACGTACAGGCCAAGCTGGCGTTGCAAGGCGTCGAGCCGCAGCCGATGACGCCGGCCGAGATGGACGCGATGAACAAGCGCGAGATCGATCTCAACTTGAAAATTGCCAAGGAAGCCGGGCTAAAGTTCAACTAAAGCCGTAGGCCGCTGCGGTGTTTCCTTGATCCAGGTCAACACCGGCCCGCGCCGTCTCGCCTAATCAGCCGCTCGGCAGCGGACTGGCGAGACGATGAACGTAAAGAGTGGCGGTAGAGTCTATACGTGCCCAATGCACCCGCGGGTGAGCCAAAGCTCGCCCGGCCGGTGCCCCGAATGCGACATGCCGTTGCTGCCGGAAGGCACCCGCTTTGCCCTGCTGCGTCATATGATGGCGAGCCCGGCGTATTTGGCCGTCCTCGGTGTCGTGTTGGCCGCGCTGGCCCTGACGATGGTTTCGCTGCTGCGATAAAATTTAGCGACTACGCGGGGCGACGGCCCTACTTATCCCCGCTCTAGCTTGGGGTACACGTCGCATCGGTGACATGGTTTTGCTAGACGATTCCGCTGAAGGCGGGCAAATCTTGGTAACAGGCAAAATCATTCAGGCGGCAGGCGGCATCGTTGTGCGCAAAGGCACGCGGCCGTTGTTTGCCATCGTGCAGCGCAGCAAGGACGATCGCTGGGTGTTGCCGCGCGGCAAACTCAAAGCGACGGAGCGCGCAAAGGTCGGCGCGCGTCGCGAGGTCATCGAAGAGACCGGCCATCGTGTCGACGTGCGCCATTACCTCGGCGCCATCACCTACCGCGCGCAAGGCCGGCCGAAGGTCGTTCAATTCTGGTGCATGCAGGCGGCGAAGAAGCCGAGCCACGATCTGATGAAGGACATTGCCGCGGTCGACTGGCTGCCGCTAAAGGCGGCGGTGCGGCGGTTGAGCTATCCGCTGGAAAAACTGTTTCTCAAAAGCACCGGCCGCGAGGCGATCCCGCCGCGCAAAGCCGCGAGCAAGTCAAAAGCTAAGAAGTCAAAAGTCAAAAAGAACAAGAAGCGGCATTAGTAGTTCCGCCGTAAAGCCGCCACAAAAGTGAACGTTTTGTTGCGCTCATTTAATCTCCCGTGAATGCGGAAAAAGCTTATTCCAACAGCCTATTCATCGCCCGTTCATTGCAAATGCCGGAACCTGGCATGCAAGGGAGACGTTATCCCTGCGAACGATAGCCGCAGGAAATGGTCAAGCGCGTCGTTGAATGTTTACGACCCGTTATTGGAGAAAGGCTCCATCATGCTCACCAAGACTCTTACCGCTCTTGCCGTCGCTGGCACGGTTGCCGTCGCGGCTCTTGCCGCCCCGCAGCCCGCTGAAGCGCGCGGCGGCCGAATCGCAGCCGGCATCATCGGCGGCCTAGCGGCTGGCGCCATCATCGGCGGCATCGCGTCGAACGGATACGGCTACTACGGCGGCCCGGCTTACGCGTACGGGCCCGCACCGGTCTATTACGGCGGGCCGGACTGCTACTGGACCCGTCACCGGGTCTGGGATGGTTATGGCTGGCGTTTGCAACGTGTCCGCGTTTGCGGCTAACGCAGCCTAAATCTTAAAAATGAGGAAACCCGAGCCCATAAAGGACCCGGGTTTTTTCGCTGAAAGCTTGAACCTGATCCATCAAATTTCCGACATATTGTCACTGCCTCTTTCGGAACCCTTGGGATAGGCGGTAAAGTGTTGTCGTCAACCCTGCGGTCGGCTTGGCCGACCTGAACTGGAGATATCCAATGAAGAAGGCCATTCTTGCGATCGCAGCGGCCGCGACCCTCGCCGTCGGCATGATCGGCACCCCACAAACCGCCGAAGCCCGTTGCAACGGTTGCGGCGTCGGCGCCGGCATCATCGGCGGTCTCGCCGCTGGCGCGATCATCGGCGGCGCCATTGCCAACAGCCAGCCGCGCTACTACGCCCCGGAGCCGGGTTACGTCGTGTACGACGGCTACCGTGCCCGTTACCCCACAGACTGCCCCGGTGGCTACTGGGCCCGCCGCCCGGTGCGTGACGGTTACGGCAATGTGGTCGGCTGGAGCCGCCCGCGCTTCGTCTGCCCGTAGGCGCAAGGTCATCCTCAATTAGAAACGCCGCGGTTTGAACCGCGGCGTTTCGCATTTGAAGCGCCTTCGTCCCTACCGCCGCATCTGGTCCAGCACCGCGGCCGTCGGCCAGCAGTCGACCTTGAGGCCATTCTTCTTCTGGTAGGCGCCGAGCGCCGCCCGGGTCAGCATCCCCGCCTTGCCGTCGATCTTGTCCTTGTACAATCCGAGCGACGTCAGCCGCTGCTGCATCGTCTCGACGTCCTTGGTCTTGAGCTGCGCGTTCTTGCTCCACGGCGTTTCGAACGACCTGGCACCGGCGATGCGGTCGCTGAGATGACCGACGAACAGCACGTAGAGATCGGAGAAGTTATAGTCCTTGATGACGTAGTAGTTCTTCGGCGTCAGGAACGACGGTCCGTAAGAACCTTCGGGCTGAAACAGTGATGCCGGAAGTTCCCGCTCAGCAGCGCTGATGACGCGGCCCCCTGCCGGCACAAAGCCGCGTTTGAGCCACTCGCCGATCGGCATGGCGACTTCCGGCACGCCGATCGAGCAATCGGCGTTCTGCGGCGCGCGTACCTCGTAAGCCCAGCGCTCGCCGCGTTGCCAGCCTTTGCCGGCAAGCTGCTTTGCCGCCGACGCCAGCGCATCCGGTACCGAGCGGAAAATATCGGCGCGGCCGTCACCGTCGAAATCGGTGCCGTATTTGTAAAACTCCGACGGCAGGAATTGCGTAAGCCCCAGTGCCCCACCCCAGGACGAGCGCATGTCGGCGCGCGTCGTACCGTCCTGAATCATCTTTAGCGCGTAGTGGAATTCATTCTGGAAGAATTCCTTGCGCTTGCCGGTATAGCCCTGCGTCGCCAGCGTCCTTATTGCATCAAGCGGGAGCTGATAACCGCCGTAGTCGGTCTCGCGCGCCCAGATCGCCAGCACGACATTGCCGGGCACTCCGATTTCGATTTCGATGCGCTTCAACGTCTCGCGATACTGCGCGGCGAGTTGCCGGCCGCGTTCCGCCAGCCGGTCGAACGTTGTCTCACGTAGATATTGTGACGGTGTCTGCACGAATTCCGGCTGACCAGGCGGCGCTTTTTCCGGACGGCCCGGAATGACGAGATCTGGCAGCGACAGATCCGGCTCAAGCCCGCGCGTCGCCGTGTCGAACACGGCACGCGACACGCCAAGCTGTTGCGCCGCCGGCCACTGATCTTGCAACCAGCGATCGAACGCGGCATCGGCCATCGCCGCCTGAGGCGTCAGCAGCGCAAACGCGAGGCCAGCCGCAAGAGCGAAAGCCGGCAGCCATCGCAAGGCACTAGTGGTGCGCGGACTTGCCGTAGCTCGACTGGCCCATGCGTTCGACCAGCGCAACGCCGATGGCGGATAGAATAAAGAGACCATGGATGATCGCCTGCCACATGACGCCGGTTTCGGTATAAACGCCGCCATCTTTACCCAGCGACCCGGCATAAATGAAGGTCCGCAACAGATGGATCGACGAAATGCCAATGATCGCCATCGCCAGCTTGATCTTCAACACGCTGGCATTGACGTGAGACAGCCATTCCGGCTGATCCGGATGCCTCTCCAACTCCAGCCGCGACACGAAGGTTTCGTAGCCGCCGACGATGACCATGATCAGCAGGTTCGAGATCATCACCACGTCGATCAGGCCGAGCACGACCAGCATAATCTCCTGCTCGGTGAAACTCATGGCGCCGAGCACAAGATGCCAGAGTTCCTTGAGAAACAGCACGACGTAAACACATTGCGCCACGATCAGACCGAGATAGAGCGGCAACTGCAGCCAGCGCGAACTGAATATGATCTGCGGCAGCGGGCGCAGGCCCTTGATCTCTTTCGGCGGAATTGGATCGTCGGCGGCCATCGACATGAGAAATCTCCTCGGTGTCCGCGCAAGATGCGGCTCGAATCATGCGCCACCGATGTATAGGCGATTCGCACCGGCGAAAGGCACGTGAGCCGCTACATCTGGTCGCACGAGACGCGCACGGCACACGATGCTGAAAATACTAGAACGCCTTGAGAACATTGGCGAATCAGAGAACGGATAGGGGGCGGTAAATTGGAGATTAACAGGCATGGTGAACGGAACACTAAAGCGCGCGCAAGCGCACGATATTGCCGCCGTCAAGAATTGACCGAATCACTTGGCGCTGCATTCCTGCGAAAATGATTTCGCGCGTGAGACGCTACTTCAAGGATGCCGAACTAGCCCGCATGAGTGATGGCACCTTGTGCCTCGTTCGCGATCTCGGACTGGTCAAGGGGGGCAAGGGCATGAAGCACCACGAGACGCTCATGGTATTCAGCGTACGTGGATTGCTCTCGGGGCTGCGCCCCGCCCGCTCCAGCGCCGAACAATCGGCGATAGAGCCGGCGTTTCGGTCGAACGCCGCCAGCAGGCTCAGCGAAATTTTCTAGCGCGAAAACTTCTTATACTTCAGCCGGTGCGGGATGATTGAGTCCTGGCCGAGACAGCGCATCTTGCCGGGCCCCGGTCCGGAACATTGCCCTTTGGGCCAATGCCAATTGCCGTGCCGGACCGGACGCGTTGGAATGCTACGTCCGCGATGAGGCCCGCGTCTGTCGCGGCTTGAGGACATCAGGATCATGGCGTGGCGTCCCGAGCTACTGAGCGCGACATGGCGCCCCGATACTATCGCGGGCCTGACTGCGGCCGCGGTAATCCTGCCAAAGGCCATGGCCTATGCCACAGTCGCCGGGCTTTCCGTCAGCGTCGGACTCTACACCGCGTTTGTTCCCATGATCGTTTACGCGCTGCTGGGGACATCACGCGTACTGAGCGTCAGCTCGACCACGACGCTCGCTATCCTCGCCGGCGCGGAGCTGGCCTTGGTGGTCCCCGATGGCGACCCCGTCAAGCTTACGATAGCGGCCGCGACGCTGACCGTGCTCACCGGCATCCTGCTGATCGGCGCGTCCGTCCTTCGACTCGGATTTGTTGCCAATTTCATTTCGACGCCCGTGCTGACCGGCTTCAAGGCAGGGATCGGATTGGTCATCGTGCTCGATCAAATCCCAAAGCTGCTTGGCATCCACATCACCAAGCATGGCTTTTTCCGTGATGTCGTGAATGTGGCGCAACACGTTCCGGAAACATCGCTCATCACCCTGAGTGTCGCGGCTGCGGCGCTCGTCGCACTGTTCGCGCTTGAGCGGCTGAAGCCTCATTCAGCCGCCCCGCTCCTCGTTGTCGCAGCCGGCATCGCGGCGTCGTGGTACTTCGGTCTCTCGGTATCGGGCGTGGCAATCGTGGGCACCATCCCCCAATCGTTGCCCTCGCTCACGCTTCCGAGCTTCGATCTTGTCGGAGCACTACTCTCTGGGGCGTTCGGCATCGCGTTGATGAGCTTCACCGAGACTATTGCCGCCGGACGCGCCTTTGCCAAAGAGGCGGACCCGCCGATCAAACCCAACCGGGAACTGTTGGCAACGGGTGCGGCTAATCTGTTGGGCGGCTTCTTCGGCGCGATGCCGGCAGGCGGTGGCACGACACAAACCGCCGTTGTCCGCTCGGTCGGAGGGCGGACGCAGATCGCCTCCCTGGTTACGGCCGCAGCCGCCGTGGCGACGATGCTCGTCCTCGCACCGCCCCTCGGCTTCCTGCCGCAAGCCGTGCTGGCGGCCATTGTCATTGTCTATTCGGTCGGCCTGATCGATCCGGCCGAGTTTGCGGCGATCAGCAAGATCCGGACGATGGAATTCACATGGGCCGTCGCCGCCTTTCTCGGCGTCCTCGTCGTCGGCACCTTGCAGGGTATCGTGGTCGCCATTGTCCTGTCGTTGATCGGCCTCTCCAGCCAGGTGGTCAATTCGAAAATGTATGTCATCGGCCGCAAACGAGGAGCCGATGTGCTTCGACCGCTGACGGTCGAGAATTCCGATGATGAGACGTTCGACGGACTCCTGATATTGCGGCCGGAGGGCCGACTTTTCTTTGCCAACGCGCAGTTGGTCGGCGACCAGATCCGCGCGCTCGTTTCAGAACATCGGCCCAAGGTCGTCGCGTTGGACATGAGTCGCGTTCCCGACATTGAATATTCCGCCCTCCAGATGCTGGTAGAGGGAGAACGGCGCATGGCTGAAGAAGGCACCACAGTCTGGCTGGCGGCGCTAAACCCCAGCGTCCTTGCGTGCATCCGGGCCTCTCCGCTTGCGGAACGCGTAGGACGGGAACGACTTCTCTTCAACGCGCGCGAGGCCATAAGAAAGTACCAGGAAGAATTCGCCGCAAAAGATATCTCGTAGGCCCAAAGGTCACCTAGTCAACCCGTCGACCGTCCCGACACGATGGCGTGCCGCGCTGCTACTACGGCGCAACACGTTGAACAAAGCTTGGCAAGGACGCTGCCATGGACGAACTGCTGCCGACGGCGCTGGATTGCCTCAAGAAGAGCGCCGAGATGGAGGCCAAGAAGGCCTCCGAATACAAACGTGCGCGCGAGATTGCCGAGGCCGAGAAGCGCGATCTCCTCGACCGCTTCGCCAGGCCATCCGGCGTCAGCGACGAGGAACGGATGAAGCGCGCGGCGGTTATCATCAACCGCGCCGTCAGCAACGGGCTGACTGAGGTCGAGGTCGGCCGTTTCCCGAACCAAGTCAGCACAGATGGGGGCCGCGCGATCAATCAGCAGGAGCCCGGCTGGGAAGAGACGCTCACCGGCCTGCCGCGCGAACTGCATCAATTCTGGAAAGTACATCTCGGGCCGCGCGGCTATGGCCTGCGATGCCAGATCGCCGATTGGCCGGACGGCAAGCCCGGCGATATCAGCATGACCCTGGTCTGGGGCTGACCGGAACGGTTAGCGACGTTTGCGTTGGAAGGCGCACATCGCCATGGCAAAGGACAAAAAGGCCAACGGCAAGGGCAAGGCGGGCGAAGACGGCGGCCGTATGAAACGCAAGCTCTACGAGCAGGAGTTGCGCAAACTGCAGGTTGAGCTCTGTGCGCTGCAAGATTGGGTCAAGGCCGAAGGCGCCAAGATCATCATTGTGTTCGAGGGGCGCGACGCCGCTGGCAAGGGCGGCACCATCAAGGCGCTGACTGAGCGCGTCAGCCCACGCATCTTTCGCGTTGTCGCGCTGCCCGCGCCGACCGAGCGCGAGAAGACCCAGTTGTTTATGCAGCGCTACATCGAACGTTTTCCGGCCAGCGGCGAGGTCGTGATCTTCGACCGAAGCTGGTACAATCGTGCCGGCGTTGAGCTCGTGATGGGCTTCGTCGACGATGATCGCTACCGGAATTTTCTGAAGCTCTGCCCTGAGGTTGAGAGCTACATTGTCAATGCCGGCATCCGTCTGATCAAGATCTGGCTTGAGGTTGGCATGAAAGAGCAGGAACGGCGCTTCGCCGCGCGGGTCGATGATCCGCTGCGACAATGGAAGCTTAGTCCGATGGATATCGAGTCGTACGCGTGCTGGTACGACTATTCGCGTGCCCGCGATGCGATGTTGAAGGCGACGGACAACAGGCATGCGCCCTGGTACATCGTGCGCAGCGACGACAAGCGACGCGCCCGTCTCAACTGCATTGCACACATCCTGGATGCCATCCCCTACAAGAAAGTGGAAAAGCCCAAGGTCAAGCTACCAAAACGCTCTCACAAGGGCGAGTACGACGATCAAAAGAGCCTGAAGGACCGCCGATTCGTCGTCGAGCGATACTGATCTCCACCCACGCTACCGCGAGAACTTTTTATACTTCAGCCGGTGCGGGATGATGCTGTCCTGGCCGAGACGGCGCATCTTGTCCTTCTCGTAGTCCTGGAAGTTGCCCTCGAACCATTCGACATGACTCTCACCTTCAAAAGCGAGAATGTGCGTGGCGATACGGTCGAGGAACCAACGATCGTGGCTGATGATCACGGCGCAGCCCGCGAAATCCTCCAGCGCCTCTTCAAGAGCGCGCAGCGTATCGACGTCGAGATCGTTGGTCGGTTCGTCGAGCAGCAGCAGGTTGGCACCGGTGCGCAACATCTTGGCAAGATGCACGCGGTTGCGCTCACCGCCTGACAGTGTGCCGACCTTCTTCTGCTGGTCGGTACCCTTGAAGTTGAACAGCGAGACGTAAGCGCGCGAGTTGACTTCCTTCTTGCCAACCAGAATGAGGTCCTGGCCGTTAGAAATCTCTTCCCAGATCGTCTTCTTACCGTCGAGCTGGTCGCGCGACTGATCGACGTAACCGAGCTGCACCGACTCGCCGACCTTGATGGAGCCTTTGTCGGGCTTGTCCTGGCCGGTGATCATGCGGAACAGCGTGGTTTTGCCGGCGCCGTTCGGACCGATCACGCCGACAATGCCGCCAGGCGGCAACTTGAAGGTGAGATCGTCGATCAAGAGGTTGTCGCCGAAGCCTTTGCCGAGCCCCTCGAAGTCGACCACGTTCTGGCCGAGACGCTCCGCCACCGGAATCGTGATCTGCGCCACCGTGTTGGTCTTGGCGTTGGCGATCTTGAGCAACTCGTCGTAGCGCTCATAGCGCGCCTTCGATTTTGCCTGTCGCGCCTTGGGCGACGACTGTATCCATTCGCTTTCACGCTGCAGCGTGCGTTGGCGGGACTCGTCTTCGCGGGCTTCCTGAGCGAGGCGCTTCTGCTTTTGCGCCAGCCACGAGGTGTAGTTGCCCTCGTAAGGAATGCCGCGGCCGTGGTCGAGTTCGAGAATCCAGCTCGTCACGTTGTCGAGGAAGTAACGGTCGTGCGTGACGATCAGAATCGCGCCCGGATAGTCGCGCAAATGGCCTTCCAGCCAGTTCACGCTCTCGGCGTCGAGATGGTTGGTCGGTTCGTCGAGCAGCAGCAGGTCCGGCGCATCGAGCAGCAACTTGCACAGCGCGACGCGGCGCTTTTCGCCGCCCGACAGCTTGGAAATGTCGGCGTCGTCCGGCGGGCAGCGCAACGCGTCCATCGCCAGATCGACCTGGCTATCGAGATCCCAGAGGTTCTTGCTATCGATCTCGTCCTGGAGCTTCGCCATCTCGTCGGCGGTCTCGTCGGAATAGTTGGTAGCCAGTTCGTTGTAGCGGTCGAGGATCGCCTTCTTTGCGGCGACACCCTCCATCACGTTGTCGCGGACCGACTTGGTCTCGTCGAGCTGCGGTTCCTGTTCCAGGTAGCCAACGCGGGCGCCTTCCGCGACCCAGCCGTCGCCCGAGAACTCGGTGTCGATGCCGGCCATGATCTTGAGCAAGGTCGACTTGCCGGAACCGTTGACGCCGAGCACGCCGATTTTGGCGTCCGGGTAGAAGGACAAATGGACATTGTCCAAAACCTTCTTGCCGGCCGGATAGGCCTTGGTCAGGCCCTGCATGTGGTAGATGAATTGGCGACCGTTCATGGCGCTCTGGAACCTTAAGTTTTCCGGGCGGGAACAACGCCGGAAAACCAGCATTGCCGGACTTTTTGTCGGGAAATTCGACGCTGATGTAACGGCGCGGGCAGCAAAGAGCAAGACGACAGGTTCCAGTTACCGCGAAGCCACATACCGGTAAAGTTTTTGGAAAGCCTGTTCAGTAACCTCACCTCAAGGGCGTTAACTGACCTGATCTTAAGAAGTGGACGCGCATACTCCTCTGCATGAACTTGGTCGCCAGTTGAGGCGACCTAGAACAAGACGGGCAGAAAGCCCGGTCGTTGCGGAGTTAGCGTCATGGGTCGGGCCATTCTGGCAATTTCGGGTTCTGCGGCGGCGATGCTGCCCCGCCCGTTTGCCGCGCTCGGCACCTTCTGGCGCGACATGACACGCAACATGATGCGGTCCTACCATCCGGAGCGGCATTACATGCGCGGCCCTGGCCCCGCCTGCCGCGCCAAATACGGCGACCGTTTCCCGGCCTGACACCCCCTATCTTTTCAGCCTACTGGCTCTAAATTGCGCGCCCCGGAACAGTTCCGGCACCAATTAGGAGTTTGCGTATGCTTCGCGCCGCCATTCTCGACGACTACCAGAACTGCGCTCTGACCCTTGCTGACTGGTCGGGCATTGCCAAGGACGTCGAGGTCAAGGTCTTCACCAAGCCGATCGGCGACGACGACGCGGTCATCAAGACTCTGCAAGGCTTTGCCATCGTCAACATGATGCGCGAGCGCACCCCCTTCAACCGCAAGGTCATCGAAGGCCTGCCGGATCTGAAGCTGCTGATCACCACCGGCGCCCGCAACAATTCCATCGACCTGAAGGCCTGCGCCGAGCGCGGCATCACGGTCTGCGGCACCGGCGGCCACGGTAACCCGACCACCGGCGTCGCCATCGGCCTGCTGTTGGAATTGACCCGCCGCATCGGCTGGGAGAACGCCCGTATGAAAGCCGGCGAACTCTGGCAGGTGACGCTTGGTCAGGATGTTGAAGGAATGACGCTCGGCGTCATCGGCCTCGGCAAGCTCGGCCAACGCGTCGCCAAGGTCGCCCAGGCACTCGGCATGAAGGTGATCGCCTGGAGCCAGAACCTGACGCCGGAAAAAGCCAAGGAAGCCGGCGTCGAATACGTCACCAAGGAAGAACTGTTCGCCAAGTCCGACGTCGTCAGCATTCACGTCATTCTCAGCGACCGCTCGCGCGGGCTGGTCGGGCCTAAGGAGCTCGGCCTGATGAAAAAGACCGCTTTCATCATCAATACGGCGCGCGGGCCGATCATCGACGAGGCCGCGCTGCTCACTGCGCTGAAGAACAAAACCATCGCCGGCGCCGGCCTCGACGTGTTCGCGGTCGAACCGTTGCCGCTCGAATCGCCGTACCGCAAGCTCGACAACGTCGTCATCACGCCGCATCTCGGTTACGTCAGCGAGCAGAACTATCGCAAGCAATATCCCGACGTCGTCGAAGACATCCGTGCCTGGCTCGACGGCAAGCCGGTGCGCGTCGTTACCGGCGGTTACTGATAAAAATTGAGCGAAGTTTACAGGCGTTTCTTCGCTCAACTTTCCATGCATTGTCGCGATTAGCATTAAGCGGCTATTTGCCGGTGCATCACTTCCGCCGGACGTAGTTCTGCCTAATCGTGACACACACAGTCACCCCGTTTTCACACAACGGGGTGACTGTCATGCAATTGCACAAATTGGCTGGAGAGAACGGCGCCGTCACATTCGGCAAACGAAAGGTGGCGCCGCACGCCTGCGTGGCCGACGACAAAGCGCATATCAGAGGGTTTCTTCAGGAAGCATTGGAAGAATTCGGTTTTATCGCAAGCCATTGCGAGCAACCTGCCCAACTGGCGGCAATCATCCCCGGCCAGCAGCCGGACCTGTTCGTGCTCGGATTGTTCGGTGGCGGCATTGCCGCCACCGATATGCTTGAAGCGCTGAACAGGATTAATTTTTCCGGCAAGGTTTTACTGTTCGGTCCGCGCGCCTCACTCATGGTGACGGCACTGCAGGATGTGGGCGAGTCTCTCGGCCTCAACATGCTTCCGCTGCTGCCGACGCCGTTCAGCGACAATGATCTGCGCGACCGTGTGCGCACCCTGCTCCCGGCCGAGGCGCCGCCAAGCCCGCCGATCGATGTCGCCGAGGCACTACACGCCGATTGGCTTGAACTGTGGTATCAACCCAAAATTCAGGCCCGTACGTTAACGATGGCCGGCGCCGAGGCGCTCGTCCGCATGCGTCATCCGACCTGGGGGGTTGTTCCGCCCGCCTGTTTCCTGCCGGACGTCGCCGATCCTCATTTCAACACTTTGTCGGAATTTGTGGTGTCCCGAGCGGTCGGCGACTGGCGCAATTTCGTGACCGAGCGAGGACATGTCGAGATCGCCATCAACCTCCCTGTCGCATTCTTCGAGCATCCTACTGCAATCGAGAATTTGGCCAGGCAGGTGCCAAATCATCCGGCGTTCGAAGGCCTGATCGTCGAGATCGACGGCAGTGAAATTGTTCGCAATCTGTCACTGGCCAAAGACGTGGCCCGGCAGCTTCGCACCCTCAATATCGGAATTGCGATCGATGATCTCGGCGCAGATTGGCCCCTGCTCATGGAGCTCGATAATTTTCCCTTCGTCGAGATCAAGGTCGACCGGACCTTCATTTCGGGCTTTGCGGACGATCGGCTGAAGCAGGTCGTGTGCCGCCACATTCTTGAGCTCGCCGACGGCTTTGGCGCGCGCACCGTTGCGGAAGGCGTCGAGACGCGCGCGGACTTCCTGACCGCGCGCGAACTCGGCTTCGATCTGATCCAGGGCTTCTTTTTCGGGAAGCCAATGCTGCCGGACAAATTCGCCCGGCGCATTCCCGGCGACTCCGTCCCGATGCCAGGTTGAGACTAGAGGCCGAGCAGCTTCGCCGCGTTGTTGTAAGCGATATCGGCGCGCAAGCTTTCGTCGATCACCACACTGTCCATCCAGTGTCCAGCCTCGACCGCATCCTCGAACGGATAGTCCGCCGAGAACATGACGCGATCGCGGCCCAGCGCATCGATCGCACAGCGCAGCGGCTCGGCGGCAAATACGCCGGACACCGTCACCACAATGTTGTCCTTGATGTATTGCGACGGCGCCTTGTCGAGCTTGACGTTGTACAGCTTGGCGCGGCTGTCGAAGCGCCATAGCAGATAGGGCAGGGTCTCGCCCATATGACCGAGTGCAACCTTCGCCTTCGGGAAACGGTCGAAGAGCCCGCTGAACACCAAACGCAGGGCATGCGAACCGGTCTCGAAGCCCCACTCCCAAGTCGAGCGGCGTAGACCGTAAGTGCCGTTGAGCACCGGCGCCGGCGTTATCGGATCGATCGGGTGGATATAGACGAGAGTGCGGAGCGCCTCGACGCGCTCCCAGAACGGGTAGAGCGACGGATCGTCGAGATACATGCCATTGGTATGGCCGTTGATCATCGCGCCACGCAGACCGAGCTGCTTCACGCAGCGCTCAAGTTCGTCCGCGGCGGCTTTGGCATCTTGTACCGCGATGTGGGCGAAGCCCGTATAGCGGTCCGGTCTTTTCTGAATTTCCTTGGCGAGAAAATCGTTCGACTCGATCGCCATTTTTGTCGCCGCCTTCGGATCGGCAACTGCCTGCACGCCGGGTCCGGCAACCGACAGCACGGCGCGCGCGATGCCCGATTTGTCCATCGTTTCCAGGCGTAAATCGCCGAAGTCTGTGAGCTTCCTGAACAATTGTTCGGTCGCCGCCGGTGGCACTTCGGTCATGGTCGGCCGCCAAACATCGACGAGACCCGGCGAGAGAAAATGTTCTTCGAGCGCGATTTTTTTGACCATTGCGTTCCTGCCTGAATTTTCTTCTTTCTACTGTATCGTATATTGGGTTATCGTAACCCACGATGCAAGGCGGCAGCAGACCGCCAAAATATTCGGGACGAAACGGTACGAGTGAGTGCGCCAATGAATCGCCACGTCACCAACGACAAAAGCCAGGTTCAGGTCATCGCGCGTGCGGCGACGATTTTGCGCGCGCTTGAAGACGAGAATTCAGGTCTGAGCCTCGGCCAGATTGCGCAGCGCGTTAATCTGGCGCGCTCCACCGTGCAGCGCATCGTCTCGGCGCTGGAAACCGAAAAGCTGGTGATCGCAGCGACGCCGAACGGCCGCGTTCGGCTCGGTCCGACGATCCTGCGGCTTGCGGCCTCCGTGCGCAGCGATTTCGTATCGCTGGCGCGGCCTTTCCTCGAGCGGCTTTCGGAAGAATTGCACGAGACCGTCGACCTCTCGACGGTGAAGAAAGACCATCTGGTCTTCATCGACCAAGTGATCGGCTCGCAGCGGCTACGTACCGTTTCCGCAGTCGGCGAAACCTTCCCGCTCCATTGTACAGCCAACGGCAAGGCCTATCTGGCGCAATTGTCGGAAACCGCCATCGAAGCCTTAATCGGCCGTGCCTATGAATCCCGCACGCCGAAAACGCTCAAGCGTTTTGAGGTGCTGGTCGAGGAGCTCAAGGCTGCGCGCCGTACCGGTATCGCCTTCGACCGCGAAGAGCACACGCTTGGCGTCTGCGCTGTCGGCGTCGCCCTGCACGATCCGCTCGGCAATGCCGTCGCGATTTCCGTGCCGGTGCCGATCCAGCGTTTCCCCGACCGGCAAAACATGATCGCGGAGCGCCTGCTCGCCACCAAACGCGCTCTGGAGAGCCGGATGAATTCCGCCGCCTAAAGCGGCCCTAACTGGAAACTTGAAAAGGAGAATGCCGTGACGAAGAAAATTCGCGGTGTCACGTTCGAAGAAAACCTGAAGAACACGATGGGATTGGAGTTCGTGAACCTGTCCCACCGTTTCGGCTATCAATCGCCGAACTGGCCGTACTTCCAGGACGTCCATATCGAGCGCATCCACTACATGGCGAAGTCGGGCGTGCTGTCGCAGCGCATCACGACATCGATGCACAACACCACGCACATCGACGCCCCGGCCCACGTCGTCGAGGGCACGCCCTTTATCGACGAAGTGCCGCTGCCACACTTCTTCGGCTCGGGCATCGTCGTTTCGATCCCGAAGAAGCTGTGGGAGCCGATCACCTATGACGATCTGGAAAAGGCCGCCGGCAAGGTTGTTAAGCCCCGCGACGTCGTGATCATCAACACGGGCTGGCACAAGAAGTACGAGGACAGCGAAGAATACTTCTGCAAGTGCCCCGGCTTTGTGAAATCGGCCGGCGACTGGTTCGTCGAGAAGAAGGTCAAGGTGGTCGGCCACGATACGCAGGCGAACGACCATCCGCTCGCCACCGCGATCGGCCCGCACCGCAACGGCCCGCTGCATCCGCATCTGCAGGCCGAGTACAAGGAGTGGTCCGGCGGACGCGACTGGAAGGACGATCACCCGGAATGGGAGCCGGTCCATCGCAAGCTCTTCACCAACGGCATCCTCGGCATCGAAAACGTCGGCGGCGATCTCGACAAGGTGACCGGCAAACGCTGCACCTTCGCGTTTTTCCCGTGGAACTGGGATCGCGGCGACGGTTGCATCATCCGTCTCGTCGCCATCACCGATCCGTCGGGCAAGTACCGCATCGAAAAAGGCAAGAAGTTCTAGTTCAGGGGCTGACCATGCATCTTAAGCGCTTCAAGGACGCCAAGACCTACGACGCGCCTAACCATCGTGCCTATTCGTCGCTACGCCTGTTCGGCGCGGAAGCCGGCGGCACCAAGGGACTCGTCTTCGGCGTCTCCCACTTTCTCCCCGGTGGCGGCGCCGGTCCCGATGCCTCGCCGCCGGAGAAAGTTTATCTCGTGCTCTCCGGCGAGCTAACCGTGATCGTCGATGGCAAGGAGACGGTGCTCAAACCGCTCGACTCCTGCGTCATCGAACCTAACGAAACGCGCGAGATCATCAACCGCGGCAACGAGGTCTGCACCATCGCGGTTGCCGTCGCGACGCCGCCGGCTGCGAAGTAACGGTACTCACCTTGTCATCGCCGGGCTTGTCCCGGCGATCCCGACAAGGAAGGCACAATGCCCAACTGAGCGAGATGGCCGGGACAAGCCCGGCCATGACAAAAATAAAGCCGGAGGAAACAATGTCCGAAGCCTTCCTGAAGAATCCGCTCGGCCTCTTCGATATCAAGGGCAAGACCGCCATCGTCACCGGCGCGTCGGGCGCGTTTGGCGCATTGTCGGCCAAGGTGCTGGCCGGCGCGGGCGCCAACGTAGTGCTTGCCGGCAGCAAGGTCGATGAGATCAAGAAGGTCGCGGCGGAATGCGAAAGCCTCGGCGCCAAAGCCGAGACTGTCGCGCTGCGCCCTTCATCGGAAGAAAACTGCGACAAGATCGTCAAGGCTGCCGTCGACAAGTTCGGCCGGCTCGACATTCTCGTCATCGCTTCGGGCCTCAACAAGGTGTCGAAGATCGTCGACCAGCCACCGGCGGACTTCCTCGACGTCATGGACGCCAACGTCACGCAGTCGTGGCTGATGGCGCGCGCTGCCGGCAAGCAGATGCAAGCGCAAGGCGGCGGCGGTAAAGTTATTCTCACGTCGTCCGCGCGCGGCCTGCTCGGCCATCCGGCGGGCTACAGCGCCTACTGCGCCTCGAAATCAGCGGTCGATGGCATCACCAAGGCGCTTGGCTGCGAGTGGGGAGATACCGGCATCACCGTGAATGCGCTGGGTCCGACCGTGTTCCGTTCGCCGCTTACCGCGTGGATGTACGCCGATACAGACGAGGCGCGAACGGTGCGCAAGGGCTTCCTCGCCCGCGTTCCCAAGGGCCGCCTTGGCGAGCCAGAAGACCTCGCCGGGCCGCTCTTGTTCCTCGCCTCCAAGGCGTCGGATTTCTACACAGGCCACATTCTTTATGCCGACGGCGGCTACACAGCGGGCTGACCCATGACCAAAGCGCGCATCAGCGTCATCGGCGCCGGCCTGATGGGCCACGGCATCGCCCAGGTATTTGCACTCGCCGGCCATCGCGTCACGATCTACGACTCGTTCGAAAAGACGCTAGCGACGGCAAAGGACCGCATCCTCGCCAACCTGAAGGACCTCGGCGACGACCAGAGCGCGGTGAACCGCGTCACGCCGCAAAGCGACCTCGCGCTCGCGGTGCGCGACGCCGACTATGTCGTCGAGGCCGTGCTGGAAGATCTGCCGCTGAAACAGAAGATCTTCGCCGAGATCGAAAAGCATGTCCGACCCGACACCATTCTCGCCAGCAACACTTCGGTCATTCCTATCACGTCGATCATGCAGGGCCTGCAGAAGCGCGACCGTGCGGTCGGCACCCATTGGTGGAATCCGCCCTTCCTCGTGCCGCTGGTCGAAGTGATCGAGACGCAGTGGACCTCGGCCGCCACCGTCGACTTCACGATGAAACTCCATGCCAGTGCCGGCAAAAAGCCCGCGCATGTAAAGAAGGACGTACCCGGGTTCATCGGTAATCGCCTGCAACACGCGCTATGGCGCGAAGCCGTGTCGCTCGTCGAGCGCGGCATCTGCGACGCCGAAACGGTCGACACCGTCATCAAGGCGGCGTTTGGCCGGCGTATTGCCGTTCTCGGTCCGCTCGAGAACGCCGACATGGTCGGTACCGACCTGACACTGGCGATTCATCAAAACGTGCTGGGCGATATCGAGAGCCGTCCCGGACCCTCGCCGTATCTCGAAAAGCTCGTGAAGGACGGCAAGCTCGGTTTCAAAACCGGCGAAGGCTTCCGTAAGTGGAGCCCTGAAGAACAGACGGCACTCCGCGCCAAGGTTCTGCAACATCTAAAAAAAGCCCGCGCTCAGGACACCTGAGAAAGCGCGTCACAAGGGAGAGAGACGATGAAAGACATTTCGAAAATTTCCCGTCGCACGCTCGTCAAAACCGGTATCGGCGCCATGGCCGCGCCCGCCATGTTTGCGATGCCCGCGAGCGCACAATCCGCCGTCATCAAGATCGGCCATGTCAGCCCGAAAACCGGCCCGCTCGCCGGCTTCGGCGAGGCCGACGGCTTTATCCTTGAACAGGTCCGCGGCATTCTCGCCAAGGGGCTGCAGAACGGCGGCAAGAGCTACAAGGTCGAGATCATCAGTAAGGACAGCCAGTCGAGCGGCAGCCGCGCCGCCGAAGTCGCGTCGGAACTGATCCTCGGCGATAAAGTCCATCTCCTCGTCGGTTCCGGCACGCCGGACACCACCAACCCGATTTCCGATCAAGCCGAAGTCAACGAAGTTCCGTGCGTCACCACCAACTGTCCGTGGCAGCCTTACTTCTTCGGTCGCAAGGGCGATCCGAAAAAGGGGTTCACCTGGACCTATCACTTCTTCTGGGGTCTCGAAGACGTCATCGGCTCGTTCCTGACGCTATGGGATACGCTGCCGACCAACAAGGTTGTCGGCGGCCTGTTTCCCAACGACGCCGACGGCAATGCCTGGGGCGACAAGGAGCGCGGCCTACCACCGGCGCTTGCCGCCGCCGGTTACAAGCTGCTCGATCCCGGCCGATACCAGGTGATGAACAACGATTTCACATCGCAGATTTCCGCTTTCAAGGCGGCGGGCGCCGAGATCGTCACCGGCAACATGATCCCGCCGGACTTCGCGACGTTCTGGTCGCAGGCGGCGCAACAGGGCTTCAAGCCGAAGATCGTCACCATTGGCAAGGCGCTGCTGTTCCCGTCGGTCATCGACTCGCTTGGCGAGCGCGGCAACGGCCTGACCAGTGAAATCTGGTGGACACCGAACCATCCGTTCAAGTCCAATCTCACCGGCCAGAGCTGCAAGGAGCTCACCGACGCATACACCAAGGCCACCAACCGGCCGTGGACACAACCCATCGGTTTCCAGCACGCTTTGTTCGAAGTCGCCATCGATGTGCTCAAGCGCGCCAAGAACCCGACCGACCCAAAGGCGATCCTCGATGCCATCATCGCCACCAACTACGAGTCGATCGTCGGCAAGGTGCAATGGACCGGCCAGCCGGTGAAGAACGTCACCAAGACCGCGCTGGTCGCCGGTCAGTGGCAGCGCAAGAACGGCAAGTTCGAGCTCGTCATCGCCGAGAACAAGACCGCGCCGAATATCCCGGTCGGAGGCAAGCTGCTGCCGATTACGTAAGGCTTACGCGCCATCATGATCCCGATCCTCGCGCTGGAGAAAATCTCGAAACGGTTCGGGGCCGTGGTGGTTGCGGACAAAATCGACCTCGCCCTCAACGAGAGCGAGGCGCTCGGCATCATCGGGCCGAACGGCGCAGGCAAAACCACTTTGTTCGGCATGGCCACCGGTACAGTGACGCCGGATGGCGGCCGCGTCGTCTATGACGGCACCGACATCACACGACTGGCGCCGGAGCGGCGCTGCCGCCTCGGCCTCGCCCGCTCGTTCCAGATCCCGCAGCCTTTCTCCGGCATGACGGTGTTCGAGAATGTCGTCGTCGCCGCAGCCTTCGGCGCCGGCGAAAGTGAGCGCGCGGTCTACGGCCGCTGCGCCGATCTGCTCGACCGCTGCGGGCTGATCGACAAGGCCAACAAACGCGCCGGTGGACTGACATTGCTCGATCGCAAAAGGCTGGAGCTAGCGCGAGCGCTGGCGACCGAGCCGCGCGTTCTCCTTCTCGACGAAGTTGCCGGCGGGCTGACCGAGCATGAATGCGGCACTTTGGTGCAACTCATCAGGACGGTGCGCGCCGGCGGCGTCTCGATCATCTGGATCGAGCACGTCGTGCACGCCCTCCTCGCCGTCGTCGACCGCCTCGCCGTGCTGCACGGCGGCAAGATCATCGCACAGGGCGATCCGCACACCGTGATCCGCAGCCCGCAGGTCGCGGAAATCTATATGGGGATCTCGGCCTATGCCTGATCCCCTGCTCGAGGTCCGCGCCATCGACGTCTTCTACGGCGACTTCCAGGCGCTGTTTGGCGTCTCGCTGCGCGTCAACGCCGGTGAAGTCGTTGCCGTCATCGGCGCCAACGGCGCGGGGAAAAGCACGCTCTTGAAAACCATCGCCGGACTGATGCACCCCAAGAGCGGCGAAATCATATTCGACGGTGCGCCCATTGGCACCGCGCCCGCGTTCGTTATCGTCAACCGCGGCATCGCGCTGGTGCCGGAAGGACGCCGCCTGTTTCCCTCGCTCTCTGTCGAGGAAAACCTGCTGATCGGCGGTCAATCGAAACGCCTCGGCCCTTGGAATCTGAACCGCATCTATGAGCTGTTCCCGATCCTCGGCGAACGGCGGCACGTGCCCAGCACCTCGCTGTCCGGCGGCCAGCAGCAGATCGCCGCCATCGGCCGCGCGCTGATGTCGAACCCGAAGCTGCTGTTGTGCGACGAAATCAGCCTCGGCCTCGCGCCGATAATCGTACGCGACATCTACGCGCGGCTACCGTCGATTGCCGCCGAAGGCCTGTCGCTGATCGTCGTCGAGCAGGACATCGCGCAGGCGCTTAAAGCGGCGAAGCAGGTCTACTGCCTCCAGGAAGGCCGCGTCGCGCTTCAAGGCGACTCGCACGACCTGACGCGCGAACGCATCTCCGCAGCATATTTCGGAGTCTAAGGATGACCGAATGGCTCAACGTCATCCTGCAAGGCGCGCTGATCGGCGGGCTCTACGCCATGTTCGCCGCCGGCCTGTCGCTGATTTTCGGCGTCATGCGCCTCGTCAACATCGCGCACGGCGACCTCATCGTACTGGCGGCCTACATCGCGTTGATGGTGACAACGAGCCTCGGGCTCGATCCCCTCGCTTCGCTGGTGCTAGTCGTACCCGCGATGGCGATCATTGGTTACGCGCTGCAACGCGGTTTGCTGAACCGCACGCTCGGCGACGACCTGTTGCCGCCACTGCTGGTGACCTTCGGCCTCTCCATCATCATTCAGAATGGCCTGCTCGAATTGTTCACCGCCGACAGTCGCAAGCTTCAGGCTGGCGCGATTGAAATTCAAACGTTCCAGGTCATGCGAGGCGTGTGGGTCGGCGCGCTGCCCTTCATCCAGTTCGTTGTAGCGGTCGCGGTGATCGGCGGCTTGCAGCAATTGTTCTATCGCACCGCGCTCGGCCGCGCCTTCCGCGCCACATCGGACGATCAATCGGTCGCACAACTCATGGGCCTCGATACACGCCATGTTTTCGCGATGGCCATGGCCCTATCGCTCGCCGTCGTCGCCATCGCCGGCGTTTTCCTCGCGGTGCGTGCCAATTTCGATCCGTCCATCGGTCCGGCGCGACTGATCTTCGGCTTCGAGGCCGTCATCATTGGCGGCCTCGGCAGCATGTGGGGCACGCTTGTCGGCGGCGTCATTCTCGGCGTTGCGCAGGCCATCGGCGCGCAGGTCGATCCGGGCTGGCAACTTTTGGCCGGCCATTTGGCCTTCCTGGCTATCCTTGTCGTGCGCCCGCAAGGCCTGTTTCCGAAGGTGTCGGGATGAGCCTGATCGCCCCCGCCGTTCAGCATTCGACGCGCTCCAGCCGCATCGGTGTTGTGCTCATCGCGATAACGCTGATCGCGCTGGCGCTGGCGCCCTTCTGGGGTGATCGGCAGACGCTGCGGCTCTTGGCCGAAGCCTATGCCTTCGTCGCGCTGGCGAGCCTGTGGAATCTGCTGGCGGGATATGCAGGTCTCGTCTCCGTCGGCCAGCAGGCCTTCGTCGGCCTCGGCGGCTACCTGTTGTTCTGGCTGGTCATTGTCGGCGACGTGCATCCGGTACTGGCGATCTTCATCGCCGGTCCGGTGGCGGCGCTTATCGCCATCCCGGTCGCGGCACTGACGTTCCGCCTGCGTGGCGCCTACTTCGCCATCGGCACGTGGGTGGTGGC
>DASYCM010000290.1:0-1926 GCA_036500165.1 Pseudolabrys sp. | reverse complement strand
TCGGCACCCCACATCTTGCCGGACTCGCGGATCATCGCCGGCATCGACGCATCGATGATCACGTCGCTCGGCACGTGCAGGTTGGTGATGCCCTTGTCGGAATTGACCATGGCGAGGCCCGGACGCTTGGCGTATTCGGCCTGAATGTCCGCCTTGATCGCCGCCTTCTCGGCCTCGGGCAAGGTTTCGATCTTGATCATCATCTCGCCGACGCCGGTGTCGGGATTGACGCCGAGCTTGGTCAGGGTGGCGCCATGCTTCTTGAACACGTCGGCGAAGAACACCGATATGCAATATCCGAACACCATGGGATCGGAGATCTTCATCATGGTCGTCTTGACGTGCAGCGAGAACAGGATGCCGTCCTTCTTCGCCGCCTCGATCGCGTCGGCGAAGAACGCGCGGAGCGCCTTCGCGTTCATCACTGAGCAATCGATGATCTCGCCGGCCTGAAGCGGCGTCTTCGCCTTCAGCACGGTCACCGCGCCGTCATTGCCGACAAACTCGATCCGGGCATTTGTCGGCGCCGCCATCGTCGTGGCGACTTCCGAACCGTAGAAGTCGTTGCCCGTCATATGCGCGACGCGGGTTTTCGAGTCCTTGCTCCACACGCCCATCTTGTGCGGATGGCTGCGCGCATACGCCTTGACGGCGCCGGCGGCGCGGCGGTCGGAGTTGCCCTCGCGCAGCACCGGATTGACGGCGCTGCCCAGTACCTTGCTGTAGCGGGCGCGGATTTCCTTGTCCGCAGGCGTCGCGTCGCTGTCGGGATAATTGGGGACGTCGTAGCCCTTGCTCTGCAGCTCCTTGATCGCGGCTTTGAGCTGCGGAATCGAGGCGGAAATATTGGGGAGCTTGATGATATTGGCTTCCGGCTTCATCGCCAGTTTGCCGAGCTCGGTGAGTTCGTCGTTGACCTTCTGCTCGGGCTTCAGCTTCTCGGGGAAGTTGGCGAGGATACGGCCGGTCAACGAAATGTCCTTCAAGGTCACGGACACGCCCGCCGTCCGGACGAAGGCTTCGACGATCGGCAGCAGGGAATAGGTCGCGAGCGCCGGGGCTTCGTCGACCTTCGTCCAAATGATTTCGAGATTCGACATGTTTTCCCTCGCGCCTTTCAATGAATTGGTCTCGGCGCGGGCCGTATAGCACCCGTATTCCGCGGGTAAAAGCCTTGTTCGCGGGGGCGAGATAAGCGCCGGCTGCGGTGCAGTGGCCTGGCGCGAAAAGGCCTTTGGCCGTTCTTTCCACATAGTGGAAGGGCCGCTATACCGCCCGCACGGAGGGGCTTAAATGCCGGGTGCGGGTACCGACAAGACCAAAAGATGGATCGAGCAGCCGGCCCCGGTGGTGGTGCTGGTCGAGACGCAGCTTGGCGACAATATTGGCGCCGCAGCCCGCGCCATGGCCAATTTTGGGCTGTCGCGGTTACGCCTGGTGAAACCGTTGCAGGGCTGGCCCAACGAGCGGGCCGCCGTCATGGCCGCCGGCGCCGACCGCGTCCTGGACAATGCGGTCGTTTACGAGACGCTCGCCGACGCCATCGCCGATTGTAACTTCGTCGTGGCGACGACGGCCCGTCATCATGACCAGGCCAAACCCGTTATCTCGGCCGAGCAGGCCGCGACCGAGGCGCGGCCCCGGATCGCCGCGGGCGAAACCGTGGCGCTGGTGTTCGGCCGCGAGCGCAATGGGCTGGAAAACCACGAGGTCGGCATGGCCGACCGTATCCTGACGCTGCCGGTCAATCCGGCTTTCGCCTCGCTCAATCTGGCGCAGGCCGTGGTGATCGTCGGCTACGAATGGTTCAAGCGCTCGGGCGAAGGCGCCATGCCTTTCGCGACAGCCGAGCATTCGCCGCCGGTCGCCAAGCAGCAGCTCGAAGCTTTTTTCGGCGATCTCGAACGCGAACTGGAAAAAGTCGAA
>DASYCM010000289.1:0-18725 GCA_036500165.1 Pseudolabrys sp. | reverse complement strand
GACGAATCCGTGACTTGCACCGGGGCGATCGGCGCGCCGTCGTGGCGGAAATATTGCGAACCGGCACCGACACGGGCACCCCATTTTTCAACGGATGGGCCTAGGCCCACGCGTTGTAAATGCCGCGCGCTGTTCGGCGTGATGAACACGCCGGCGCCGATTTCGCCCAGCGCGGGCGCCTGCTCGTAGACCGACACGTCAAGGCCCTGCGCAATCAGCGCACTGGCGGCAAACAGGCCGCCAATGCCGCCGCCGATAACAATTACTTTGGGCCGTTTCCCTGCCATTGCGACACCTTGAATTTTCTTCTGACGCCTTTTGCACGAAGGCTACTCTGCATGGTGGCAAACGCCAATGGGCTGGTGCAGACTTGGGCACAGCAAGGCGCGGAACAAGCGCCGGAAAATTTCGGGAGGATTTGGAATGCGCGCCGCAATTGGTTTTGCTTTGGGCCTCGCCGCGTCGCTGGTGGCGATAGCGCCTGCGCAGGCGCAGACCTATCCTGATCGCGCGGTAAAAATCATTGTACCGTTCCCCGCGGGTGGAACGGCCGATGCCGTACCGCGGCTCATTGCCGATTGGTTGTCGCGCAAATGGAATCAGCCCGTTGTCATCGAAAATCACACAGGTGCTGCCGGCAATATCGGCGCCGAAATGGCGTATCGGGCGACGCCGGATGGCTACACGCTGTTGTCATCGCCGCCGCCGCCGCTCGTCACCAATCAGAATCTCTATCCGAAACTGTCTTTCGATGCGGCCAAATTCGAGCCCATCTCGGTGATGGCGCATGTGCCGAGCGGATTGTTCGTCAATCCGGACAAGGTCAAAGCGGCGAGCGTTGCGGAGTTGATCGATTACCTGAAGAAAAATCCCGGAGCGTTGACCGCTGCGACGCAGGGCAACGGCACGACGTCGCATCTCACCTCCGAGATGTTTCAACTGATGGCGAAGGTGAAGTTGCGTAATATTCCCTATCGCGGCTCCGCGCCCGCTTTGCAGGGATTGTTGGCCGGCGATGTCGATCTGATGTTCGACAATCTCGGCGTTTCGCTGCCGCTGGTGAATGCCGGCAAGCTCAAGTTGCTCGCGGTCGCCTCGGCGCAGCGCGTGCCTTATCTGCCGAACGTACCGGCAATGGCGGAAACATTGCCCGGATTTGAATCGGCCGCGTGGTATGCCGTCGTCGCGCCGCCGAAGACGCCGAAGGTCATCGTCGACAAGATCAACGCTGACGTCAGCGAGGCTCTGCGCCAGCCCGATATTCAAGACAAACTGAAGAACCTGTCCGCCGAGGTGTACGGCGGTTCGCCTGAAAAGGCAGGAAAATACATGAGCGAAGAAGTCGAGCGCTGGGGCAACGTCATCAAGTCGGCGAACATCAAGCTCGAGCAGTGACGCTTCAGCTTCGCTTGTAGACGTCCTCGATGCGCTCGATGTCGTCTTCGCCGAGGTAACTGCCGGTCTGCACCTCGATCAGTTCCAGCGGAATCTTGCCGCGGTTGGCCAGGCGGTGGGTGCTGCCGATCGGGATGAACACCGACTCGTTCTCGTGCACGGCTTTCACGGTGTCGCCGATGGTGACTTCGGCGGTGCCGCGCACGACGACCCAATGCTCGGCGCGGTGGCGATGCTTTTGTAACGACAGCGTGCCGCTCGGGCTGACGACGATACGCTTGACCTGGAAGCGCTCGCCGGCGTCGATCGACTCGTAATAACCCCAGGGCCGGTGCACGCGCTTGTGGTCGGTGGCCTCGGCGCGCTTGTCGGCCTTGAGCTTGTTGACGAGTTCGCGCACCTCCTGCGACCGCGCGCGGGGCAGCACCATCACGGCGTCGGAGGTGCTCACCACGACCATATTCTCGACGCCGACAACGGTGGTGAGGCGGCCGTCGGAATGAACGACACTGCCGCTGACGTCCATCGTCACCACAGGGCCTTGGACGATATTGCCGGCGGCGTCGGGCGGGGTGATGTCGAACAGTGCGTCCCAACTGCCGATATCCGACCAGCGGAACGAACCTTCGACCACGGCGGCGCGGTCGGTCTTTTCCATCACCGCATAGTCGATGGATTTTGACGGCGAGCGTGCAAACGCCTCAGGATGCAAACGTAGGAAGCCGAGGTCGTTGCTCGCGTCCTTGACGGCTGCGATGATGGCTTCCGCCATTGCCGGCTCGTAGTTGCTTAGCTCGTTGAGCAACACGTCTGCCCGGAACAGGAAGTTGCCGGAATTCCACAGGTAGCCATCGCGTACATAACGGGCTGCAGTCGCGGCATCAGGCTTCTCGACGAAGCTTTTGACCGCATGAACATCGGTGCTGGCAATCTGTTCGCCGGGAAGGATGTAACCAAAGCTGGTCTTCGGTTCGGTCGGCTTGATGCCGAAGGTGACGATCTTTCCCGCATCGGCGGCGGCACGGCCGGCGAGGCAGGTGGCGCGGAATTGCGGCACGTCGAGGATGATGTGGTCGGCGGCGAGCGCCAATACGACAGCGTCGGGATCGCGCTGGCGTGCGACTTCAGTAGCGGCGGCAATGGCGGGACCCGAGTCACGCCGCAGCGGCTCGATAACGACGGTGACGTCGACGCCAACCTCTTCGGCCTGGCGGCGGGCAAAGAAATGGAAGTTCGGCCCTGTGATGACGATGGGAGCACCAAACATCGGGTCCTTCACCCGTAGCAGCGTCTCCTGATAGGTCGAGCGGTCACCGACCAAAGGCAGGAATTGCTTGGGCAAGGCGTCGCGCGACACCGGCCAGAGCCTCGTTCCGGCACCGCCGGCCAGCAGAATGGGAATGATCGGCGAGGGCATGGTTCCGGTCGGGTCTCTGATTGGCCTTTTTGCGGGCTCTAGGTTTGGGCCGGGAATCGTCTTAAGCCAGTTCCCTTGGCCTGACTATCGGTACCGTCGCCTAAGGCTTAAGTCCATTCACGGCAAGCGTTTTCACCCCGGTGGCTGAACCTCGATGATACAGCGAATGCTCACCGTCGGCGGGTTTACGCTGTTGTCCCGGATTACCGGCTTTGCGCGCGATATCATGCTGGCGGCCGTCCTGGGGGCGGGGCCAGTGGCGGACGCCTTTTTCGTCGCGTTCCGGCTGCCAAACCATTTCCGCGCGATTTTTGCCGAGGGTGCGTTTAACGCGGCCTTTGTCCCGGCTTACGCGCGGTTGCGCGAACAGGGCGGCGCCGAACGTGCCGGCATCTTCGCAGACCGCATCTTCACGCTGCTGATGATCAGCCAAGTTGTTTTGCTGGCGGCGGCGTTGGTTTTCACGCCGGCAGCGATCGATCTGCTGGCGCCGGGCTTTGCCCACGATACGGAACGTTACCGGCTCGCCGTCGATCTCACGCGCATCACATTTCCTTATTTGTTGTTGATCACTTTGGTGACGCTTTACGGCGGCATTCTCAACGCGCTCCATCGCTTTGCCGCCGCTGCCGCAGCATCCACGCTGCTGAACGTCACGATGATGGCGACGCTGGCGCTCGCTGTTTTCTTTCCGAGTGTTGGCCACGCCGCCGCTTGGGGTGTGCTCATTTCCGGCGTGCTGCAAGCGATGCTCCTTGGCGGCGATGCCTGGCGCGCCGGCGTGCTGACGGCGTTTCGATGGCCCCGTCTCGATACCGACGTGCGGCGGTTTTTCCGCGCGCTCGGACCGGCGACGATCGGCTCGATGGGCGTGCAGCTTGCGTTGTTTGCAGACACGATCATCGCGAGCTTTCTGCCAGCAGGCGCACTCTCGGCGCTTTATTACGCCGACCGCATCAATCAATTGCCAATCGGCGTGATCGGTATTGCCGCGGGAACGGTGATCCTGCCGGAGATGTCGCGGCGGCTTGCCGCTGGCGACGTCGTCGGCGCGTCGCATGCGCAGAATCGTGCCGTCGAGTTCACGTTGCTGCTGTCGATTCCGTGCGTCGCGGCGTTCTTCATCGTGCCCGAATTGATCATGCGCGCTTTATTCGTGCGCGGCGCGTTCACTGCCGCCGATGCGACGGCTGCCGGCCTGACGCTCTCCGCATATGCCTTCGGTTTGTTGCCATTTGTGCTGATCCGCAGCGCGGTCGCGACGTTCTTTGCGCGCGGCGACACGGCGACGCCGGTCAAGGCCGCGTTGATTGCCGCCGCCGTGAACATCGCATTTAAATTTATGTTGATGGGCCCGCTGGCGCAGGTGGGTCTGGCGCTGGCGACCTCGATCGGCGCCTGGATCAATCTCGGACTGGTGATCTGGTTCGGCGTTCGTGCCGGGCATATCCAGATTGACGCCCGGCTACGCCAGTCCGCCATCAAACTGACGGCGGCAGGGCTGACGCTGGCCCTGGTCTTGTGGCTGTCGAGCGCGCCCGTCGCGCGGCTGGCCACGGGTTGGCGTGGAATAGAAGATATCGTTGCTTTGACTTTACTGGCAGCCATTGGCTTGGTCGTTTATGGCGGCATCGTGCTCGTGTTGTTCGGCAAACATTGGCTTGCGACATTTAGGTCACGGTCCGGCTGAACAATTGGCGGTGCATGTTGCAAAGCGGTAAGGTGATCATAAGTGGTTTCCCGGCGGTATCGGGAAACTCTTCCCGAAAGCGGCGACATCTCTATGAACCCAATACAAAATCAGACCTTTTCTCGATCCAGCAAGACGCTGCGACGTTCCATCGTTGCCCTGTCACTTGCGACGTTGGTCGCAGGCTGCGGCGATAGCGCGCAGAAGCAGGCTGCGCCGCCCCCGCCATCGGTGACCGTCGCGAAGCCGGTCAAGCGCACGGTGTCCGACTTCGACGAATATGTCGGACGTTTCGTCGCCGTGAATTCGGTCGAGGTCCGCGCTCGCGTCTCGGGCTATCTCGATGCCATCGCCTTCAAGGACGGCCAGGCGGTGAAGCAGGGTGACCTGTTGTTCACGATCGACAAGCGCCCCTTCCAGAACGCCGTCGACCAGGCCCGCGCCAATCTGAACGCGGCTAAATCCAATCTGGCTTTTACCGAGTCCGACTTTACACGCGGTCAACAACTGGTGCGCGACAAGACCATCACCGACCAGACGTTCGAGCAACGCTCACAGGCCTACCGCAATTCGCAAGCCTCGGTCGCCGGCGCCGAAGCAGCGCTGCGCACGTCCGAACTCGATCTCGAATTCACCGAGCTGCGCGCGCCAGTCAATGGTCGCATCGGTGATCGCCGTGTGTCGCAGGGCAATCTGGTAACCGGCGGCACCGGCGGCAATACGACGTTGCTTGCGACGATTGTGTCGATCGATCCGATCCGCTTCGAGTTCACATTCGATGAAGCGTCTTATCTCCGTTACGAGCGGCTGGCCAAAGCCACTCCCGCCAATGACGACATCGCCAGCCGCGGTACCGGCACCAAGGTCTCGCTTAAGTTGATCGACGAGAAGGATTTCTCGCACGAAGGCAGTATGGACTTCGTCGACAACGTCATCGACCGCGCGACGGGCACGATCCGTGGCCGTGCCGTGTTTACCAATCCCAATGGCGTGTTGACGGTCGGCATGTTTGCGCGCGTACGCGTGCCGGCGTCACCGCCTTATGAAGCACTGCTGGTGCCGGACGTCGCCGTCGGCACCGAGCAGGCCCGCAGATTCGTCACCACTGTTAATGCCGAGAATGTCGTGACGCCGAAATATGTGACGTTGGGGCAAGTGCTGCCGGATGGCCTGCGGGTGATCAAGGAGGGCTTGAGCCCCGACGACCGTGTGATCGTCAACGGTCTGTTGCGCGGACGGCCGGGACAAAAGGTGACGCCGCAAGAGCAGGGAGCCACGCCACCTCCAGGCGCGCCGAGCGCGAGCAGTTCGCCGCCGGGCGAGAAGAAGTAAACCCAGAGAAATAGATCATGCGTATTTCTCACTTCTTCATTGATCGGCCGATTTTCGCCTCCGTGGTCTCGATCGTCATCGTGATTCTGGGCGCGGTTGCCTTCTCGCGGCTGCCGGTCGCGCAGTACCCGGAAATCGCGCCACCGACGATCACCGTTTCGGGCCAGTATCCGGGCGCCAGCGCCGACATCGTTGCATCGACGGTGGTCGCGCCGATCGAGCAGCAGATCAATGGCGTCGAGAACATGATCTATTTGTCGTCGAACTCGACGGCGGATGGGCGTTTTTCGATCTCTGTGACCTTCGATATCGGTACTAACCTCGATATCGCGCAGGTGCAGGTGCAAAATCGCGTGGCTATCGCACAGCCGCGTTTGCCCGCCGACGTGCGCAACATTGGCGTTACGGTCAACAAGGCTTCGTCCGACCTGATGATGGTCGTGCACCTGTATTCGCCGGATAATTCGCGCGATACGCTGTTCATCTCGAACTATGCCACACTCGAAATCACCGATGCCGTCACACGCGTCGACGGCGTCGGCTCGATCACGGTTTTCGGTGCGCGCGACTATTCCATGCGCATCTGGCTCGACCCCGACCGTCTGCAATCGGTCGGACTAACGGCGAACGACGCTGTTCTCGCCCTGCAAGGGCAGAACGTGCAGGTGGCGTCCGGCGTGCTGAACCAGCCGCCGATGGATAAGCCCGGCGCGTTCCAGATCTCGGTGCAGACGCAAGGGCGTCTGGCCAATCCCGATGAATTCGGCAGCATCGTCGTCAAACAGACGACGAATGCCGTCGTGCGGCTGAGGGATATCGCGCGGATCGAATTGGCGGCGCAGGACTACTCGACTAACTCGTATCTCGACAAAGATCAGGCGATTGCACTCGGCGTTTTCCAACGGCCCGGCTCCAACGCCTTGTCGACCGCCAAGGCGATCATCGCGACGATGGACGATTTGGCAAAGCGGTTCCCTGCCGGCTTGAAATACACCATCGTCTACAACCCGACCCAGTTCATCCAGGACTCGGTCGACGCAGTTCAGGAGACGATCTTCGAGGCGATCCTGCTCGTCGTGCTGGTGGTGGTGCTGTTCCTGCAGACTTGGCGCGCTGCGGTCATCCCACTTATCGCTATTCCGGTGTCGCTGATCGGCACCTTCTTCTTCATGTCGATGTTCGGCTTCACGTTGAACAACCTGTCGCTGTTCGGTCTGGTGCTCGCGATCGGCATCGTGGTCGACGACGCCATCGTCGTGGTTGAAAACGTCCAGCGCAACATCGAGGCTGGCCTGTCGCCGCACGATGCGGCGATCAAGAGCATGGACGAAGTCGGCGCCGCGCTGATCGCGATCACGCTTGTGCTGATTTCGGTGTTCGTGCCGTCCGCATTCATCACCGGTATTTCGGGTCAATTCTATCGCCAGTTCGCGCTGACCATCGCTGGCGCGACCATTATTTCGCTGATCGTTTCTTTGACGCTGTCGCCGGCGTTGTGCAGCCTGTTGCTCAAGCCGCCGCATGAGACCGAGACCAGGTCGTGGTGGAGCAGGCCGATCCTCGGCTTTTTCGGCTACTTCAATCACTACTTTGACAAGCTGACCCGCGGCTATGGCTGGCTGTCCGGAAAAGTCGTGCGCATTTCGATGCTGATGTTGGTGGTCTACGCCGGCGTCGTCGCGTTCGGCCTCAACGAATTCAGGAAGACACCGGTCGGCTTCATCCCGCAACTCGACCGCGGCTATCTGATCATCGTCACGCAGTTGCCGCCAGCGGCGTCGCTCGACCGTACCGACGAGGTCAACCGGCGGGCTGTCGAGATCGCGTTGAAGGTACCAGGCATCGCGCACGCAGTTAATATTGTCGGCTTCTCCGGCGCCACTTTCACCAACGCGCCAAACGCAGGCGCGGTCTTCGTCACGCTGGATGATTTCAGTAAGCGGGCGGGGGACCCCAATCAGTCTGCCGCCGCCATCCAGGGTCAGTTGTTTGCGCGTCTGTCGGCGATTCAGGAGGCGATGGTTTTCGTCGCCGCGCCGCCTCCAGTGTCGGGCATCGGTAACGCCGGCGGCTTCCGCATGATGGTGGAAGACCGGGCGGGCCGCGGACCGGCCGCCCTTCAAGGCGCGGTTTACGCCATGATGGGTCGTGCAGCGCAGACGCCGGGATTGGTTCAGGTCTATTCGCTGTTCGAGAACACGACGCCGCAACTTTATCTCGATATCGACCGGACCAAGGCGCAGTTGCTCGGCATCAACGTGTCCGATGTCTTCGCGGCGCTTCAGATCTATCTCGGCTCGTCCTACGTCAACGACTTCAATTTGTTCGGCCGGACCTACCGCGTGGTGGCACAGGCCTCGAGCGAGTATCGCGCCGATACCAAGGACGTGTTGAAGATTCGCGTGCGCAACAGCTCCGGCGACACCGTTCCGCTTGGTGCGTTCACGACCGTGAGCAGCATCACCGGGCCGTATCGTGTGCCGCGCTATAATCTCTATCCGGCGGCCGAACTCGATGGCGGCGCCGCGCCCGGGTATAGCCAGGGTCAGGCAATCCAGATCATGGAAAAACTCGCGGCGGAAACGCTGCCGGAGGGCTTTTCCTACGAGTGGACGACGCTCGCGTTCCAGCAATTGCGTGCCGGCAACACTGCGGTATTCGCTTTCGTGCTGGCGGTGGTGTTCGTATTCCTCGTGCTTGCCGCGCAATTCGAAAGCCTGACGCTGCCGCTTGCCGTCATCCTGATCGTGCCGATGAGCTTGATCGCCTCGATCGTCGGCGTCGTGATACGCGGGCAGGACAACAACATTCTGACCCAGGTCGGGTTCATCGTGTTGATCGGCCTGGCGGCCAAGAACGCTATTCTGATTGTCGAGTTCGCCAAGCAGCTGGAAGACTCCGGACGAGATCGTTTCGCGGCGGCGGTTGAAGCGGCACATCTGCGGCTTCGGCCCATTCTCATGACGTCCTTCGCCTTCATTCTCGGCGTGTCGCCGATGGCCTTTGCGATCGGCGCCGGTGCTGAATTGCGCCAGTCGCTGGGCACCGCGGTGTTCTCGGGCATGATCGGGGTGACGTTCTTTGGCCTGATCTTCACGCCCGTGTTTTATGTGGTGGCGCGGCGCCTGGCGTCGAAGAAACATGCGGCGGGGCAGGCGCAGCCGGCGGAGTGAAGTGGGAGTAAGCGCATGGCGGCGATGAAGTTCGGTTTCGGCAAGGCTCTGACGCGCAAGGAAGACGACGCGCTGTTGCGCGGTGCTGGAACTTACGTTGCGGACGTATTGCCCGAAAAGACGCTGCATGCGGTGGTGCTGCGCTCGCCGCATGCTCACGCCAAATTCGGCATTTCAGATCTGGCCCGTGTGCGCGCCATGAAGGGCGTGCGGCTGGTGCTGACCGCGGAAGACATCAAGGAACTTGGCCCTCTGCCGACGCCCGGCGTGCTGCCGGACGTCGATATCAAGGTGCCGCATTATCCGATCCTTGCGGTCGATATCGTGAAGCATGTCGGCGATGCGATTGCTTTCGTCGTCGGCGATACGCTTGATGCCGCTAAAGATGGCGCCGAGGCGATTACGGTCGATTGGCAGCCTTTGCCGCATATCATCGGCGCGATCGCTGCGATGAAATCAGGTGCGCCGTTGGTCTGGGCCGATCAGCCGGGCAATCTGGCGTTCGAGACCTCTGTCGGCGATGCCGATGCGACGAAACAGGCGTTTGCGCAAGCAGCGCGCACGGTTTCGCTGACCATCGTCAACCAGCGCCTCGTCACCAACTACATGGACACGCGCGGCGTCATCGCCGAATACGACGGCGACCGCTACACGCTGACGCTGGGCAGCCAGGGCAGCCATATCATTCGCGACATCATCGGCGGCGCAGTGATGAAGCTGCCGCCGGAGAAGATGCGCGTCATCACGCCGGACGTCGGCGGCGGCTTCGGCACCAAGCTTTTCCCGTATCGCGAATATGCGCTGGCCGCGGTCGCCGCGGAGCGTTTGCGTAAACCGGTGAAGTGGGTGGCCGACCGCAGCGAGCATTTCCTCGGCGACAGTCACGGCCGCGATAACATCTCGACGGCGACGCTCGCGATTGATGACAAGGGCAAGTTTCTGGCGCTCGATCTCGATATTATCGCCGACATGGGCGCGTACCTGTCGTGCTACGGGCCGTATATTCCGTGGCTTGGGCTCGGCATGGCGACAGGCTCGTACGACATTCCGGTGTGCCACGCGCGCTTGCGCTCAACCTTCACGAATACAGTGCCGGTCGACGCTTACCGCGGCGCGGGCCGTCCGGAAGCGTCTTATCTGATTGAACGCGCGGTCGACGCGGCCGCGCGCGAACTCGGCATGGCGCCGGACACGCTGCGCCGCAAGAACCTGATCAAGCCGAAGGCGCTGCCGTATAAAACGCCGACCGGGAAAGTCTACGACTCCGGCGACTTCGCTGGCGGTATGGCGCGGGCGCAGGAACTGGCCGACTGGGCCGGTTTCAACAAGCGGCTGGCAGTGTCGAAGCGCGCCGGCAATCTGCGCGGCATCGGCATGGCAACATACGTCGAGGCCTGCGGCAATAACGGGCCGGAGACGGCAGTCATCAATCTCGACAAGGACGGCGGCGTCACCGTGTTGATCGGTTCGCAATCGACCGGGCAGGGCCATGCGACCTCCTACGCGCAGTTGGTGGCGGATCATCTCGATCTGCCGCCGGACATGGTGCGCGTGGTGCAGGGTGACACCGACCGTATTGCGACGGGCGCCGGCACGGGCGGATCGAGTTCGATTCCGATCGGCGGCGTTTCGGTCGATCGCGCCAGTAAAACTTTGGCCAGCCAGCTCAAGGAAATCGCCGCCGACGCGCTTGAAGCATCCGCTGGCGACATGGAGATCGCGGACGGCACGGTGCGCGTCGCCGGTACCGACCGGGCGATTTCGTTTGCCGACATTGCCGCGCATCCGAAGGCGACACCGGAGAAACTGAAAGCGGCGAATGAATTCGGCAACGAGCCGTCGACCTATCCGAATGGAACTCATATCGCCGAAGTTGAAATCGATCCGGCAACCGGCGTGACGACGATCGTGAAGTACGTCATCGTCGACGACTTCGGCAAGACGCTGAACCCGCTCATGCTCGAAGGGCAGGTTCACGGCGGCGCGGTTCAGGGCATCGGCCAGGCGTTGATGGAAGACACCGTCTACGATCCACAGTCGGGACAGCTCGTCAGCGCGAGCTTCATGGATTATCCCATGCCGCACGCCAGCGACGCGCCGGACTTTGTGTTCGAGACGCGCAACACGCCGTGCACGACCAATCCGCTTGGCGTCAAAGGCGCGGGTGAGGCGGGCGCCATCGGTTCATGCCCGGCGCTGATCAACGCCATCGTCGATGCGCTGCATCGCGGCCACGGCATCCGCCACATCGATATGCCGGCGACGCCGCAGAAGGTGTGGCAGGCCATCGAAACCGCCCGGAAATCCCGCGCGGCTTGAGTTTTGCCCGATCACGAAGCCGTGATCGCGTGCGGCAATGGGTGTCATCGTCCGGCCTGGAATAATTCCAATAAACCGGTGTTCGCGAAATACGGCCACATCCGGCCCTTGGGAGACCTCTATGAAATTTACGATGGCCTATGTCGCCGCGGCGGTTGCAGTGCTCGCTTTTGGCGCTACCGCCGTGGTCGCGCAGCAGGACCCGATTGCCGCGCGCAAGGCGATCATGAAGTCCAACGGGCAGGCCGCCGGCGCGTTGGCGAAGATGGTCAAGGGCGAAGAGCCCTTCGATCTCGCGACAGCCAAGAAATCGTTTGCGACCTTCCAGGACGCCGCCGCCAAGATGCCGGGACTGTATCCGGACAATTCCAAGACGGGCGGTGAGACCTCGGCCTCGCCGAAGATTTGGGAAGACATGGCGGACTTCAAGGCCAAGTTCGTCAAGTTCGGTGAAGACGCAAAGGCTGCCGACGCTTCGGTCAAAGACCTCGACAGCCTGAAGGCTGCGATGGGCGGTCTCGGCAAGAGCTGCGGCGGTTGCCACGAAGTCTACCGCATCAAGAAAAGCTGAGTTCGCATTCGGCGGAATTGAAGGGCGGCGGTCCGCGAGGACGCGCCGCCCTTTCACTTTGTCAGCGAATGAATAGGATGCCTCTTACATTCGGCCCCGCAAGCGAGTGATCGCCATGTTTCGCAAACTGATCATTGCTGCGGTCGCGGCGGGTATTCTCGGGCTGGCCGCTTTCTGGTTTCTCACCATTCCGCAATCCGTACCGGCGAGCGTATTCGGGCCCTACACGCCCGACCTTGCTAACGGCAAGACCATGTTCGCGATCGGCGGTTGCGCGTCGTGTCACGCCGTGCCGAAGCAACAGGATCGCACCAGACTGGGCGGCGGTCTCGCGCTGAAGTCGCCCTTCGGCACGTTCTATGCGCCGAATATCTCGCCCGATGCGAAAGATGGCATTGGCGGCTGGACGGAGGTGCAGTTCGCAAGCGCGCTCATGAAGGGCACATCGCCATCCGGCGAACACTATTACCCCGCGTTTCCCTACGCGTCGTATCAGCGCATGGAGATCAGCGACGTGCGCGATCTCTTCGCTTATCTCAAGACGCTACCGCCGATATCCGGTGTCGTACGTGACCACGACCTGCCGTTTCCATTCAACATCCGCCGCATGCTTGGCGGCTGGAAGATGCTGTTTCTTTATGGCGGCCCTTACAGACCCGACCCGGCGCAGTCTACCCAATTGAACCGTGGCAACTATCTGGTGAACGGACCCGGTCACTGTGCGGAGTGTCATTCGCCGCGCAATGTCTTGGGCGGAATCGTATCCAGCATGCGCTTCACCGGCGGGCCCGCGCCGGACGGCGAGGGTAACGTCCCCAATATCACGCAGTTCAGAATGAAAAGCTGGTCCGTTGCCGACATCGCCGACTTCCTGGACAGCGGCATGACCCCCGATGGCGACAGTGCAGGCGGCAGCATGGTCGATGTCATCCGGAACACCTCACAACTGAGCAAGGAAGACCGCGAGGCGATGGCGGTCTATATCAAGTCACTGCCTGCGGTCGAAGGCCGCGCTCCCAAGAAAAAGCAGTAGTCCGGCTTTCATTCTCCCGGCGAACGCGGCTAAGTAAGAGTTCGCCAGGAATGCTGGAATGAACCTGTTCAAGGCCATCGGTTTCAAGGTTATTTCTGCGTTCTTGTTTACTTGCCTGTCGGCGCTGGTGCGGCAGATCGGCGACGTCACGCCTGTCGGCCAGATTGTGTTCTTCCGCAGCGCTTGCGCTATTCCTCCGGTGCTGCTGATTTATGCGCTGCGCGGCGAATTCATGGAAGCGGTGCGGACGACGCGTGTGTTCGGCCAGATCGGCCGTGGCGCCCTGAGTGTCGGCGGTATGTATTCCAACTTCGCCGCATTGCAGCGCCTGCCGCTGGCGGACGCCACCGCCATTTCGTTTGCTTCACCGCTGATTACGGTCGCGCTGGCTGCGGTCATTCTCAAGGAAAAGGTTCGCATCTATCGCTGGACCGCGGTGTTTGTCGGCTTCATCGGCGTGATCGTGATGCTGATCCCGCATCTCGATTTCAACCAATACCTCACGATTGGTGCGATGAGCGTGGCCGCGATCGGATCGATGCTTGCGCTTCTTGCGGCCTTCTTCAATGCAGGTACGGTGATCCAGACCCGGCGGCTGACGCAGAGCGAGCCGACTTCGTCGATCGTGTTCTATTTCTCGCTGATGACCGCGCTTGCGGGATTGGTGAGCCTGCCGTTTGCCTGGCATACGCCCACGGCTTTCGAACTGCTCCTGCTCGTTTCATGCGGCTTATTCGGCGGCGTCGGTCATATCTTCCTGACCGAGAGCTACCGGCACGCCCCGGCCTCGGTCATCGCACCGTTCGATTATTCTTCGATGCTGTGGGCGCTGCTGCTCGGCTACTGGGTGTTTGGTGAACTGCCAACGGCGCTCGTCTATGCCGGGGCCTGCATCGTCGCCGCCGCCGGTCTGTTCGTGATCTGGCGTGAGCGCCAGCTTGGGGTGCAACGCGCGGCCGAAGCGGAAGGGCCGAGAACGCCGGAGATCAGCGCGTAAACGTGGCTAAGGCGTCGGCCGTTGATGCATAGTCCCTCTGGCCAATGCCGCTTTGTAAATCAGGGCGCGCATCCAAGCGCATAGGGACAGGTCCGCTAGTGACCCAAAGCGGACATGACGGCGTAGCGAAATTGGGCTGAGGTCCAACTCGATCTGCGTCTCTAAGCGTCGCGTAATGGCGCGTGGAGGACGCTGCTGTGTTCCCTTTAGCGCGGATCGAAAGGCTAGAACACGGAAAGGAGCTGGCTATGAAAATTCTTGGACCTGTAATCGCATTTTCGTTGTTTGCGATGACCGCCAGCGCGCAGGACAACAAATCGGTGCCCGTGACCGTCGACAATTTTACCCGCGCCGAGACCGACATGTATTTGCGTGGGTTGATCAAGGATAGTGGCGGCGCGGTCGGCAAGTTCTCGCATCGGCGCGAACCGGCGCGGATCGACAATCAGACCGTGATCCGGCTCAACCGAGACACGTTGTATTCGTCGGCAGTGTTCGATCTCGATGCCGGACCCGTGACCATCACCATGCCCGACGCCGGCAAACGCTTCATGTCGCTGATGATCATCAGCGAAGACCATTACGTTCCGTCGGTGACGTACGACGCGGGACCGCATACCTTCACGAGGGACAAAGTCGGCACGCGCTATATGGCGGCCGCGGTCCGCACGCTGGTCGATCCCGCCGACCCGAAAGACATCGAGCAGGTTCACGGGCTGCAAGACGCGATCAAGGTCAGCCAAAAGGCCGCCGGCACATTTGAAGCGCCGAACTGGGACCCGGTCAGCCAGAAGAAGGTGCGCGACGCGCTGCTGGTCCTTGCGTCCACAACCGACGGTTTCAAGGGCGCGTTCGGGCTCAAGAGACAGGTCGATCCGGTCAAACATCTCATCGGAACGGCGGCCGGTTGGGGTGGCAATCCCGACAAGGACGCCACCTATCTCGGCATCACACCGTCAAAGAACGACGGCACCACCGTCTACAAGCTCAACGTCAAGAACGTGCCGGTAAGCGGGTTCTGGTCGGTCAGCGTCTACAACGAGCAAGGTTACTTCGAGAAGAACTCGTACGACGCCTATTCCATAAACAACATCACCGCCAAGAAGGAGGACGATGGCGCGGTCGCTATCCAGTTTGGCGGCTGCGACGGAAAAATCCCGAACTGCGTACCGGTCGTGAGGGGCTGGAACTACACGGTGCGGCTCTATCGACCCCGCGCCGAAATCCTGAATGGCAGATGGAAGTTTCCCGAGGCGCAGCCACTTGCAAACTAGTCCTGATACCGGCTGCCATGTCTGTTAATGGCCCTTAGCCGACGTTCCGAATGACGCGGCGGACGTCCGTTTTTGACCCGAACCGGACATTGAGTCAGATTGGCCGGAACGTGCAAATATTCGGGCTTCATGACGGCTTTTTGGCCCGTGCCCATTCTCTCCGATCCCGCGAGGCTGAGTCGGCCGCAAGACGCCATGCCGGTCGCAGCACCATCACCAGGACACAAAACTTCAACGGCGCAATTGTCCGGTTCGGGATCAACTATCTGTTCTGAGCGAGCGGGTTCAAATTGACTCTTGCTTATGCGGTAAACGCCTTGAAGGTTATCGTCGTCCGGGTATCACGAATGCCGTCGATGCAATGCACCTTCTCGTTGACGAAATGGCCGATGTCGGTGCCGGCCTCGACGTAGAATTTCACCAGCAGGTCGAAATCGCCGGCGGTTGAATAAATCTCGGACGCGATTTCGGCTTCGGCCAGTTCATTGGCGACCTGATAGGCCTTGCCGAGTTCGCATTTGATCTGGACGAAAAACGGGGTCATCGCGAGGCCTCCTGATAACGGGTCGATTCCAATCCAGCAAAATAGCGGTTCCCGTGCAAGGTAGACTTGATAAGTCAGGCTTGCTTCGCGGGAATCGGCAGACTAGGTATCTGGCAGCAATCTCGTGGGGTGTCCGGCCGTTGCCGGACTGAGAGGCAATCCTACGCTAACCCAACGAACCTGATCCGGGTCATGCCGGCGGAGGGAGATGAGATGCATAGCCCCATCGCACCAGCGCGCGACGACGCGGCGCAGACGGCTGCCACCGTCCTGGAGCGTTTGCGCGGCCGCGCTCCCCGCGTCCACTGCATTACTAACGCTGTGGCGCAGAATTTCACCGCCAATGTGCTGCTGGCCGCCGGCGCAACGCCGTCGATGACGTTGTCGCCTGAGGAGATCGGCGCCTTTGTCGCCCGCGCGCAAGGCTTGCTGGTCAATCTCGGCACCTTCGATCGCGAGCGCCGCGAGGCAACCTTGAGCGCGATCGAGGCCGCGGCCAGGCATGCGGTGCCCTGGCTGCTCGATCCGGTATTTGTCGATCGCAGCGCGCCGCGTGCGGCCTTTGCCCGTGACATGGTCACGCTCGGACCAAGAGTTGTGCGGCTCAATCACGCCGAGTTTTCAGCGCTGGTCAAAACCGCGCCTTCGAACGACACCGTTGCCGCCTATGCGCGTGCCAAGAGCGTGGTGGTCGGGCTGTCGGGCGAAACCGATCTGGTCGCGGACGGCGTGCATCTTGCCACCATCGCCAACGGTCATCCGCTGATGGCTAAAGTCACCGCGATGGGCTGCGCCGTGTCGGCGCTGATCGTGGCCTGTCTCGCCGTCGAGCCGAATCCCTGGCGCGCAACCGTTGCGGGCCTCGCGATCGCCGGCGTTGCCGGTGAACTGGCCGCGGCCAAAGCGCAAGGCCCCGGCAGCTTTGCCGTCGCGATCCTCGATGAACTCCACACGCTCGATGGGCCGACGCTCATCGCGCAATCTCGCGTCCAGCTTTCTCGAACTGAATTTGCAAAGGCCAGTGAATGACCGTCGACCTTCGTCTTTATGCGCTCATAGATCCCGCCGTTGCCGGCGGCCGCTCGCTCGGCGATATCGCCAAGCGCATCGCCGGAAGCACCACGCTGGTGCAGTTGCGCGACAAGCATGGCTCGACGCGCCAGCTCGTCGAGGAGGCGCGTGAATTGACGATAGTGCTGGCGCCGCTCGACATCCCCTTGCTGATCAACGACCGCGTCGACGTGGCACTCGCGGCGGAAGCCGACGGCGTGCATATCGGCCAGGATGACATGTCTCCGGCCGACGCACGGCTGTTGCTCGGCAAGACGGCGATCATCGGGTTGAGCATCAAAACCGTCGAGCAGGCCAAGGCGGCGCCGCTCGAACTGCTCGATTATGTTGGCGTCGGCGGTGTCTATGCCACGACGTCGAAAGACACCACCTCGCCGCCGATCGGACTTTCCGGACTCGGCGCTGTTGTGCAGGCGATCCGCGCGCGCGATCCGAAATTTCCGATCTGCGGTATTGCCGGCATCAACCAAAGCAACGCCGCCGATGTGATCATGCAGGGCGCCGACGGTGTCGCCGTGATTTCTGCGTTGTCGATGGCGTCCGATCCAACGGTGGCAGCGCGCGACCTGCTGAGCGAAGTGGATGGCGCGCTGGCGAGACGAAACAGAGGCTGACATGACGCCGATCGCAGTCACGATTGCGGGTTCGGACTCGGGTGGTGGCGCCGGTATTCAGGCCGATCTCAAGACTTTTGCCGCGCTCGGGGTCTATGGCGCTTCCGTGATCGCGGCGCTGACGGCGCAGAATACGCGCGGCGTGACCGCCATCCATGATGTGCCGGCCGATTTCATCGCGGCGCAGATCGACGCGGTGTTTTCGGATTTCGATGTGGCCGCGGTGAAGATCGGCATGCTGTCGCGGGCTGTTGCGATCAGCACCGTGGCCGCCAGTTTGACCAGCTACAAGGCGCGCAACATCGTGCTCGATCCGGTGATGGTCGCGACTTCGGGCGACCGGCTGCTGGCTGAAGACGCGATTATCGCGTTGCGTAATGAGCTCATTCCGCGTGCGCTGGTGGTGACGCCGAACCTGCCGGAAGCCGCGGCGCTGACGGGCGCCTCGATCGCGCGCAACGAACGCGAGATGGAAGCGCAGGCCCGCGAGCTGCTGGCGCTGGGCGCGCGCAACGTGCTCATCAAGGGCGGACATGGTGACGGCGTCGAGAGCGTCGATCTGCTGGTCGGGCAGGACGAGGTCATTCGCCTGCCTGCCAGGCGTATCGCCACCAGGAATACGCATGGCACTGGCTGCACTTTGTCGTCGGCGATTGCGGCGGGGCTGGCCAAGGGACTCGACCTCGTCGCAGCGGCGTACGACGCCAAGGCTTACGTCACGGCGGCCATCGCTGCGGCCGATCAACTCAAAGTCGGTCACGGCAACGGCCCGCTGCACCACTTCTTCGCGCAATGGAGCGATCAATGACAACACGCCGCAATTTTGCCGCCGGAGCCGTAGCCGCCGTTACTACCGTTACTGCGGCCCCTCACGTGGCGCGCGCCCAAACCGTCAAATGGCGAATGGTGACGTCTTGGCCGAAGCGCCTGCCGGGGCCGGGCATGTCGGCGGAGCGGGTGGCGGATCGCATCCGCACGCTGTCGAACGGGCGGCTGGATATTTCGGTATCGGCCGCGGGCGAAGTGGTGCCGGCGTTTGAAGTCCTGGGCGCAGTCGGCGGCGGTGTCGCCGAGATCGGCCATACGGCTGCGTTCTACTGGCAGGGCAAGATGCCGGCGGCGGCGTTCTACACGACGGTGCCGTTCGGCCTGACGCCGGGCGAGCATGTCGCGTGGATCGAGGCCGGCGGCGGCCAAGCATTGTGGGACGAACTCTACGCGCCCTTCGGCGTCAAGCCATTCATGGGCGGCAACACCGGCGTCTGCATGGGCGGCTGGTTCCGCCGTGAAGTCGC
>DASYCM010000288.1:0-2150 GCA_036500165.1 Pseudolabrys sp. | reverse complement strand
GAAAAAGAAGAAACGCTAAAGCATGCGCATTACCGAAATTCGCGACATCGTCGTTCCGATCTCGTCGTCCATCGCCAACGCCTATATCGACTTCTCGACCATGACGGCGAGCGTCGTTGCCATCGTCACGGACCTGGTGCGCGACGGCAAACCGGTCGTTGGTTTCGGCTTTAACTCGAACGGCCGTTATGCGCCGCAGGGCCTGCTGCGCGAGCGCTTCATTCCGCGTCTGAAAGCGGCCAAGCCCGACGACATCGTCGATGCGCGCGGCATCATCGATCCGGTGAAGGCCTGGGCGGCGATGATGAAGAACGAAAAGCCGGGCGGTCACGGCGAACGGTCGGTCGCGGTCGGCGTGCTCGACATGGCGTTGTGGGACGCGGTGTCGAAAGCCGAAGGCGTGCCGCTGTGGCGTCTCCTGGCCGATCGCTACAACAATGGTGTCGCGGACAAAACGGCGTGGGTCTATGCCGCCGGCGGTTACTATTATCCGGACAAGGACATTCCCGCGTTGCAGAACGAGATGAAGCACTATCTCGACCTTGGCTATTCAACCGTGAAGATGAAAATCGGTGGCGTGCCGCTCAAGGATGACCTCAAGCGCATCGAGGCGGCGCTGAAAGTCGTCGGCGGTAAGGGCGAGAACCTCTGCATCGACGTCAACGGCCGTTACGATCTCGACGAGGCCATCGCCTGCGGCTACGCCATCGCGCCGTATAATCTGCGCTGGTACGAAGAGCCGCTCGATCCGCTCGATTATCTGCTGCACGCGGCGCTCGCCACGCGCTACCGGCCACCGCTCGCCACCGGCGAAAACCTGTTCTCTATGCAGGATGCGCGCAATCTCATCCGTCACGGCGGACTGCGCGCCGACCGCGATTGGCTGCAATTCGATCCGGCTTTGTCCTATGGCCTTGTAGAATATCTGCGCACGCTCGACATGCTCAGCGCGCACGGCTGGTCGCGGCGGCGCTGCGTGCCGCATGGCGGCCATCAGTTCGCGCTGAACATCGCGGTCGGACTGGGCTTAGGCGGCAACGAATCGTATCCGCAGGTCTTCGCGCCGTTCGGCGGCTTTGCGGATAATACGGCGGTCAAGGACAGTCGCATCGCCATGCCGGACATTCCCGGCATCGGCTTCGAGGCGAAGAACAAGCTGTACGACGTGATGAAGCCGATGATGAACTAGCGGACGAGGCTAATGCGCCTCGTCCCAGTTGTCCGCCGCCCGCGCATCGACCTGCAGCGGCACGTTCAGTGACACGGCCGGGTGCGTCGCGCCTTCCATCACATCCTTGACGATGGCAATGGTGTCTTTCACTTCTTTTTCCGGCACTTCGAAGATCAGTTCGTCGTGCACCTGCAGCAGCATCTGCGCCTTGAGTTTCGCCGCCGCCAGCTCGCCTTCCATGCGGATCATAGCGCGGCGGATGATGTCGGCCGCCGAGCCTTGCAGACGCGCGTTGATGGCGGCGCGTTCATTGAATGCGCGGATCGAGGCGTTCGACGCCTTGATGTCCGGGTAATGGCACTTGCGGCCGAACAAAGTCAGCACATAGCCATTGGCGCGGCAGAAATCGCGCGTCTCGTCCATGTAGTCGCGGATGCCGGGGAAGCGCTCGAAATATTTCTTGATGTAGGCGCCGGCTTCCTCGCGCTCGATGGAAAGCTGGTTGGCAAGACCGAAAGCCGAGATGCCGTAGATGATGCCGAAGTTGATCGCCTTGGCGCGGCGGCGAATATCGGCGGGCATGTCCTTGACCGGCACGCCGAACATTTCCGACGCCGTCATGGCGTGAATGTCTATGCCGTCCTGGAACGCTTGGCGCAAAGTCGGCACATTGGCGACTTCGGACAGCAGCCGAAGTTCGATTTGCGAGTAGTCGGCTGAAACCAGCTTGTTTCCCGGTGCAGCGACGAAGGCGCGGCGGATCTTGCGGCCTTCCTCGGTGCGGATCGGAATGTTCTGCAGGTTCGGCTCGGACGACGACAGGCGTCCGGTCGAGGTCGCGGCCAGCGCGTAGGAGGTGTGCACGCGGTTGGTCTGCGGATTGACGTAGTTCGGCAGCGCCTCGGTATAAGTCGAGCGCAGCTTCGACACCTGACGCCAGTCGAGGATCTTGCGCGGCAGCGGGTGGCCTTGCTCGGCG
>DASYCM010000287.1:0-1878 GCA_036500165.1 Pseudolabrys sp. | reverse complement strand
CAACAACGCGCGGCGTCACACGCCGCGCGTCTTTGTCTTGAGACCAGCGATGTTTCGCTTTTTTGAAAAACGCCTGCCGCCGGTGTCGATACCGGACCAATCCGAGCCGCCGGACGGATTGATCGCCTTCTATTGGCATTTTGCGCGCCAAGCCAGAATTCTGTTTCTCGGCCTGTTCGCCGCCGGCTTCGTGGTGGCGCTGCTCGACGTCATGATTCCGGTTTTCATCGGCCGGGTCGTCGACCTCATCAGCCACAACAACCCGCAGGATCTGCTCGTGACCTACTGGCCGCAATTGGCTGGCATGGTCGTCGTCCTGCTGATCTGCCGGCCGCTGGCGCTCGTCAGCCAGCATCTCGTCATGAACCAGGCGATCGCCGCCAACGTCTCGAACCGCATTCGCTGGCAAAGCCACTGGCATGTCGTGCGCCAGTCCTGGGCTTTCTTTCAGAACGACTTCGCCGGCCGCATTGCCACGCGCGTCATGCAGACAGGCCCGGCCATCCGCGAAAGCCTGGTCGCGCTGCTCACCGCCGTCTGGTTCATCATGATCTACGGCACCAGCTCACTGATCCTGCTGGCGCATGCCGATCTCTGGCTCGCCGTGCCGGTGCTGCTGTGGTTTGCCGGCTATGTCTGCATGCTCAGCTTCTTCGTGCCGCGCATGCGCGATCGCTCGAAGCTGATGTCGGAAGCGCGCTCGATGCTGACCGGCCGCATCGTCGACACCTACACCAACATCGTCACGGTGAAACTCTTTTCCCGCGCCAGGGAAGAAGAAGCCTATGTGCGCGATGCCATCGACCACCACACCGCGCGCTTCCACGAGGGACTGCGGCTCAACACGCTGTTCGCGCTGACGCTGACCACGATCAACGCGCTGCTGATCACCGGTACCGCCGCGTTTGCCATTGTCTTGTGGAGCCGCGGGCATATCGGTGTTGGTACTGTTGCCATGGCGCTGCCGATGACCATGCAGATCGTCAGCGCTTCCGGCTGGGTGGCGTGGCAGGTCACCGGCATCTTTGAAAACATCGGCGTCGTGCAGGAAGGCATGATTACCATAGCCAAGCCGCACACTTTGGTGGACAACGCGGATGCCCCTTCTCTGCATGTCACGCACGGCGACGTGCTATTCGACAAGGTGCGCTTCGGTTACGGCCGCGAGACCTCGCTGATCGATGGCCTGACGCTGCACGTCAAGCCGGGCGAAAAGATCGGCCTCGTCGGCCGCTCCGGCGCCGGCAAATCGACGATCGTCAATCTTCTGCTGCGCTTCTTCGAGGTCGAAGGCGGCCGCATCCTCGTCGACGGCCAGAATATCGCCGAGGTGACGCAGGAGAGCCTGCGTACGCAGGTGTCCGTCGTCACGCAGGACACCTCGTTGCTGCACCGCTCGATCCGCGACAACATTCGCTACGGCCGGCCCGACGCCACCGAAGCCGACATCGTCGCCGCCGCCAAGATGGCGCACGCGCACGAATTTATCCTCGAACTCGAGGACCAAATGGGCCGCAAGGGCTACAGCGCACAGGTCGGCGAGCGTGGCGTGAAATTGTCAGGCGGCCAGCGTCAGCGCATTGCGATTGCGCGCGTCATTCTCAAGGACGCGCCGATTTTGGTGCTCGACGAGGCAACCTCCGCGCTCGACAGCGAAGTCGAGGCCGCGATCCAGTCGAGCCTTGACGTGCTGATGCGCGGCAAGACCGTCATCGCCATCGCACACCGCCTCTCCACGATCGCCCGCATGGACCGGCTGGTAATCATGGATAAAGGCCAGATCGTCGAACAGGGCACCCACGACGAATTGCTCCGCGAGGGCGGCGCTTACGCCGGCCTGTGGCGCCACCAGTCCGGCGGTTTCATCGATCAGGAAGC
>DASYCM010000286.1:0-9069 GCA_036500165.1 Pseudolabrys sp. | reverse complement strand
CCGCTGATGCTGGCGCGCGATATTGGTCTCTGGGTGAGCACGGCGATCATTGCGCCGGTTCTGATCGCGCTCGCGATCAAGTTCATCCTGCCGACGCGCAAACTGTTGATCCCGGGCCGAGCCATCATCTTTCTTGTCGCCACGCTGGCGCTCGGGCCAGGGCTCCTTGTCAATGTCATTCTCAAGGATCACTGGGGCCGTTCGCGGCCGATCGATATCACGCAGCTTGGCGGTACGGACCGGTACGTTCGCTGGTGGGATCCAAGCGGCGATTGCCCGAACAACTGTTCGTTCGTTTCCGGCGACGTTTCCGGCGCGTTCTGGACGCTGGCGCCAGCCGCCTTGACGCCGCTGCCGTACCGCCCGCTGGCTTATGGCGCGGCCTTGGCGCTCGGCACCGCCATGTCGGCGTTCCGCGTCATGGCCGGGGGGCATTTCGTCAGTGACGTAGTGTTTGCCGGTGTCTTCACGTTCCTTATTATCTGGCTTTCGTATGCGCTAATCTATCGCTGGCCGCGGACGCGCCTGTCCGATGCTCGCATCGAGCATGCGATCGAGCGCATCGCCATGCCGGGATATTTGGCGCTATGCTCACTGTTCAGAAAAAAGAAAAATAGTGGAGGAAATAACAAATGAATCGCAGAGGTGTTTTGCTTGGTGCTTCGGCGGCGTTGGCCTGTCTGCAGGCAGGCGTAGCTAATGCGGCGTCTTATCCGGACCGAACGATCACGTTGATCGTGCCGTTTGCGCCGGGCGGGCCGACAGACATCATCGCGCGGATTTTGTCGGAGTCGCTCAACCAATCTCTCAAGCAATCTGTCATCGTCGATAATCGCGGCGGCGCGGCCGGCAACGTCGGCATGGGCGTTGCGGCGCGAGCCAAGCCCGATGGCTATACGTTGCTGCTGGCGTCGACAGCAATCGTGGTCAATCCCGCGCTATTCGAAAAGCTGCCGTACGATCCGTTCAAAGATTTCGCTCCAATCTCGGAGCTGGCGGATTCGCCGAACATCGTTGTTGTGCGGCCTGACTCCGGCATCAACACGATTGCCGAGCTCGTCGCGCGCGCCAAGGCCGCGCCCGGCACGTTCAATTATTCGTCGCCCGGTGCGGGCACGAAATCGCACCTCACTGGCGAGGAGCTCAAGCAGCGCGCCGGGATCGAGATGCAGCACGTACCCTATCGTGGTGCGGGCCCTGCGGCGTTGGCGGCACTTGAGGGCACCGTACAGGTCGCGTCGGTGGCTTTGCCGGCGGCTGAACCGCTGGTGCAAGCCGGACAATTGCGCGGGCTTGCGGTGACAGGCTCGAAGCGCTGGCCAAGCCTGCCGAACGTGCCGACCATGCAGGAGGCCGGATATCCCGGCTTCATCAGCGAAACTTTCTCGGCGCTGCTCGCACCCGCCGGCACGCCGCCGGAAATCGTCGCACTGCTCGCCGAGAAATGCCGCGAAGCGTTCTCCAATGAGAAGGCGCGTCATACCGCGCAGACCGCGGGCTTTGAAGTTGTCGCTGGTACGCCGGAGCAACTGGCGGCGCGGATGGCGTCGGAAATTCCGGCGGTGAAGGCGCTGGTGCAGCGCGCCGGCATCACGATTCAGCACTAGCCAAAAACAAAATCGCCGGGCGTCGTCGCCCGGCGATTTCATTTTTTTGTGCCGGTTCCCGCCTTCGCGGGGATGGCCAATGGGTATTAGCGCTGCGCGCTCTTCTGCGAGCCGCTGAGCTTGTCGGCGAACAGGGCGATGGTCTTGGCGTACACCTCCGCCTTGTTCCATTCCTGGATCACGGCGAAGTTTGGCTGACCCGGACCCCAGCCCTGGCCGCGCTGCCAGCCGTGGCCCTTGAGATAGCTCGCGGTCGACGCAATCACGTCGTCCTGATTGCGGACCAGATCGGGTTTGCCGCGGCCGTCAGCGGTGGTTGCGAATTTCACATAAGACGACGGCAGGAACTGCGTCTGGCCAATTTCACCGGCCCAGTCGCCCTTCAGATCGGCCGAGGCCATGTCGCCGCGGTCGACGATGCGAAGCGCCTCGACGAGTTCGCTCTGAAACTTGTCGGTGCGGCGGCAATCATAAGCTAGCGTTGCGACCGAGCGCACGACCGACATCTTGCCTTGGTTGACGCCGTAATCGGTTTCCAGTCCCCAGATGGCGACGATCATCGGGCCCGGTACGCCATACTTGGCCTCAACCTTTTTAAACGTGTCGGCGCGGGACTGCAGCATCTTGGCGCCCTTGACCAGGCGGTCCTTGCTGATCATGCGGCCGGAGAATTCCTCGAAAGTCTGCTTGAAGACCTTCTGATTGCGGTCGGCGGCGAGTACCTTGTCGTCGACGGTCAGTCCGTCGAGCGCGGCAAGGCCGGTCTGCTTGATGCCCTTGGCGGCGGCTTCTTTCTTGAAGTCGCCGATGAAGCCGGCGAACCCGCCCTTGTGATTGCACTGTGCGGCAAAGGCCGGTGTTGCCGCGATGACCACGGTGCCCGCAAGCGCGGCGGCAATAACAGCGTTAAGTTTCGACATTGAATCGCCCCAACTGATGACCCGGTAGGATCAGCATTATCGGAGGCCGCCGCTGCCGCTACCGGCATCGCGTAGTAAGCTTAATCCCGGATCGTCAGCTACGCTGCTAACATTGAGGCGATTCGGCGCAAGGAGAGGCCCGTGGCGGAGACAAAAGACGGTTTACGGCGGGTGCTGCACATCAAAATGCGGGCGCTGGGTGAGCCCTCCCAGGTCGTCGCACTGATCCGTACCTCGGCGCCGTTCTACCGCGCGCTTGGCGGCACTGGCTTTCGCGTGCTGCAAAACGTCGACGACCCGGCACAAATTCTGGTCGAAATCGAGTACGAGGCGGATGCCTCGCTCGAACTCAACCGCCACAAGGTTGCAAGCGACCCCATGATGCGAACCTTCCTGCAGGGCTGGCGGGCTATTTTGGCCGGCAATGCCGACATGGACGTCTACGAGAGCGTCTCCGCCTAGCTGCCTTGGGCCTATGGGCTTGACCCGGGTCGTCTTCCTTTGTTCAACACGGGGAACAAGGACATCCGGGCGCGGCCCGGTCCGGCGGCGCAGGACAAACGGCGATGGCTGACAACAAAAAATCGATCAAGAAAGTCGTTCTGGCTTATTCAGGCGGGCTCGATACCTCGATCATCCTGAAATGGCTGCAAACTACCTATGGCTGCGAGGTGGTGACTTTCACCGCCGATCTCGGACAGGGTGAGGAACTTGGACCTGCCCGCGAGAAGGCGTTGCGCGCTGGTATCAAGCCGGAAAATATCTTCATCGAAGACCTGCGCGAGGAATTCGTGCGCGACTTCGTGTTTCCAATGTTTCGCGCCAATACCGTCTATGAAGGGCAGTATTTGCTCGGCACTTCGATCGCGCGGCCGCTGATCGCCAAGACGCAGATCGACATCGCGCGCAAAGTCGGCGCCGATGCCGTGTGTCACGGTGCCACCGGCAAGGGTAACGACCAAGTACGCTTCGAGCTCGGCTATTACGCGCTCGAGCCGGGCATCAAGATCATCGCGCCGTGGCGTGAGTGGGAATTCAAGGGCCGCGAGGAGCTGCTGAAGTTCGCACGCGACCACCAGATCACCATCGCCAAGGACAAGGAAGGCGAGTCGCCGTTCTCGGTCGACGCCAATCTTCTGCACTCGTCGTCCGAAGGAAAAGTGCTGGAAGATCCGGCGAAGGAGGCCCCGAGCATCGTCTATCAGCGCACCATCTCGCCGATGGAAGCGCCAGACAAGCCGACCGAGATTTCGATCGGCTTCAAGAAGGGCGATGCGGTGAGCATCAATGGCAAGGCGCTGTCGCCAGCGACGTTGCTCGCCGACCTCAACAAGTACGGTCACGACAACGGCATCGGCCGTCTCGATCTGGTCGAGAACCGCTTCGTCGGCATGAAGTCCCGCGGCGTCTATGAGACGCCTGGCGGCACAATCCTGCTCGCGGCGCATCGCGCCATCGAGTCGATTACGCTCGATCGCGGTGCAGGCCATCTCAAGGACGAACTGATGCCGCGCTATGCCGAGCTGATCTATAACGGCTTCTGGTTTGCGCCAGAGCGCGAAATGCTGCAGGCCTTGATCGACAAGTCGCAGGAAAATGTCGAAGGCGAAGTGCGGCTCAAGCTCTACAAGGGCAACGTGATCGTCACCGGTCGCGAAAGCTTGTCGTCACTCTATTCGTCGACTCTGGTTACGTTCGAAGACGATAAGGGCGCCTACGACCAAAAGGACGCCGAAGGCTTCATCAAACTCAACGCGCTGCGCCTGCGTACGCTGGGGCAACGGCGTAAGCAGCTCAAGCGCGACTAGTTGTGGAGGGTGCCGGTGACGAGTTCGATGAAAACGTTGGTTTTACTGGGTGCCGCGGCCATTGCGCTTGCCGCCTGTACGGGATCGAAGGAAGTCGAGCCCGAGCCCAACGTCCTGCCGGCCAATTACAAGCAGGAAATCCTCGATACGTTGATGCGGGTGGTCGAAGATCCCACTAACATCAAGGATGCTTTCGTTACTGATCCGATGCTGATGGTGGTGCCGGGCGGCCACGATCCGCGCTACATCGTCTGCGTCAAATACAATCCGCGTGTGGGCAGGCAGTACGCGGGCAGCCGGGAACGGCTCGCGACGTTCTTCAACGGCCATCTCAACCAGTTGGTCGAGACCGGCTTGGAACAATGCGCCAAGGTCGCCTACAAGCCGTTTCCTGAACTGGAAAAGCTCTGCCTCGCCAAGAAGTGCGATTAGCTAGTCAATGCGGCCATAGGCTGTAACCGACTCCGGCTCGTCCGGCTTCTGTTTGATTTTTGGTATCAGCGGAAGATTCTTTTCTTTTTTCTCCGCGATTTCCGCGATGACCTTGCGCATCTGCAAGTAGCGCACCGGCGTCGTTGGATGTGTGCTCGCCTTTCGGATACTTGACGGATCTTCCAGGGACGACCGCTGCCACATCTCTTCAGCGCCGGTGACATCGTAGCCAGCGCGTGCAGCGTAGTAAGTGCCGACATAATCAGCTTCAAGCTCAAAAGCGACGCTGAATGCGTTCACGCCCGCAGTCTGGAGGTAACCTGAGAACGCGCCACCCGTTGAAATGCCGCCGAGCAGAAATCCCCCATCGATAGCGCTGCCGCCGATGGCGCCGAGCAAGCCGTTTGTCCTCTTCTTTCGGTAGTGGCCCATCGTGTTATGGCCGAGCTCATGACCGACCACCACTGCAAGATCGCCTTCGGTAAGCAGTAGCCGCAAAAATCCGCTCTGGATCACGATTTTGCTGGAATCCGTGTAGGCATTTGCCTCGGGATTTGTTTCGAGATTGATCGGGATGGCGCAGCCGATGACCGGCGTAACGGTGAACGTCAGATCTTCGTCGTCACGCTTCGCAACGACTGCGATGGGCTTCTCGCCGTTTTTTTCGAGGAAGGCGTTGACCCAGCGCGAGACGGCCGTGACCGGGACTTTCTCCCCGTTGAACGAAATCAACTCGTCCTTGTCTTTCATGCCCGCCTTGGCGGCGGGCCCATCGGGCACGATAGAAATCACGGTGGCGCGCACCCACCGCAGGCCGAAGGCTTCGCGGGAAAACTTGCGATACTTGCTGGGCAGGCTCGCCGGTGTTGCCGCGAACAGGCCTATCTTCGGGATCACCCACTTGTCGCAGAACTCGCGATTGGCGGTGGTGATCCGGTAGGCGACGGTGTTGAGCTTGTTGAGTTCGGCGAAATAGTCGCGGAGCTGGGCTATTTCCTGTCGCCGTCTTTCGTCGGCAATCTCGCCGAGTGTCAGTGACGGAACGACCGCATCGGGCCCGGCACAGGCCGAGCACAACCAGACGATGAACAGGCTACCCCAGCGCCGACGCAACATATGCCCAAAGGCCTATTTTAGGCCTTTAGAATGCGTCAGGGATACAACTTAAGCAAGCATAAGTTGTAGTCGGGCCGTTTCGCTAGCGTCTTATTGCTTGGGAATCCCAGCGCCGTCGATCACCTTGGCCCACTTCTGGATGTCGTCACGCATACGCTTGTCGATCTCGGCTGGCGTGCTGGCCTTTGCGTCGACGCCGAGGTCGAGCAACTTCTTTTTGAGGGCCGGATCGGCCAGCACTTCGCCGATGGCTTTATTCAGCGCAGTGACGATGGCCGGCGGCGTGCCGGTCTTTACGTAGATCGCATTCCACGAAATGGCGTCGAAGTTATTCACACCCTGGGCGTCGGCAGTCTGCAGCGATGGGATCGCCGGCGAGGGTTGCGAGCCGGCCCACGATACCGGGCGCAGCTTGCCATCGGCGATGTTGCCGGACAGCGCGGCGTAGAAGTCGACCACCATCTGCACGTCGTTGCGCATGAGCGCGATGATGGTTTCCGGCGTCGTCTTGAACGGCACGATGACAACGTCGAGGCCAGCCGCCTGCTTGAGATAGTTCGCGGTCAGGTTTTGGGCGCCGCCGGCGCTGATGGTGCCGATGTTGAGCTTGCCCGGATTGGCCTTGGCGGCCTTGATGAACTCGCTGAGCGTCTTGTACTCAGACTGGGCATTGGTGACGAACAGACAGTCAAAAAAGCCGATTGACGAGACCGGCTGAAGATCGCCCAGCACATCGACGGGGAATTTGTTGAACATCGGCATGGAGGCTGCGATGCCGCCGGTGTTGAGCAGCAGCGTATAGCCATCCGCCGGCTGAGAGATGACCGAGCGCATCGCGGAGATACCGGCAACACCCGGCTGATTTTCGATGATGAAGCGCTGGCCCAACTTTTCGCCCAGCTTGTCGGCGACGATGCGAGCAGTGATGTCGCCGACACCGCCGGCGCCGAGCGGCAGTACAATCCGCACAGGGCGGTCGGGGTATTCCGCCCGTGCGGGCTGGATTGCCGCGGCGATCGTGAGGGAAAGGGCAGCGAGTAACAGGCTGCGGCGGCGAACGGACCGGTTATTCATTGGGGATTCTCCAAAATTCGCGCGAGCATAATTAAGGCCGCAGCCTCGCGCCAGCGAGTCTACGGCCTTAAATCGATAATTCGAATGCGGTTTAGAGCTGCCGGTCGACCAGCGCTTTCTTCAGCGTGGCGATTTCCTTGGCCGGGTTTAACCCCTTGGGGCAGGCCTTGGAGCAATTCATGATGGTGTGGCAGCGATAGAGGCGGAAGGGATCCTCGAGATTGTCCAGCCGCTCGCCAGTAGCCTCGTCGCGGCTATCCTGCACCCAGCGATTGGCCTGGAGCAGCGCGGCCGGACCGAGATAGCGGTCAGAATTCCACCAGTAGCTCGGGCACGAGGTCGAGCAGCAGGCGCAGAGGATGCACTCGTACATGCCGTCGAGCTTCAAGCGGTCTTCGTGGCTCTGCTTCCATTCCTTCTCGGGTGTAGCCGTCGTGGTGTGCAGCCATGGCTCGATGGAAGCGTATTGCGCGTAAAAATTCTTCAGGTCAGGCACCAGGTCCTTCACCACCGGCTGATGCGGTAGCGGATAGATCTTGAGCGGGGCCTTGGCGTCGTCGATTGCCTTGGTGCAAGCGAGCGTATTGGTGCCGTCAATGTTCATTGCGCACGAGCCGCAGACGCCTTCACGGCAGGAGCGGCGGAAGGTCAACGTCGGATCGATGTTGTTCTTGATCCAGATCAGTGCGTCGAGAACCATCGGACCGCAATCGTTGCGGTCGACCGCGTAGGTGTCGACACGCGGGTTCTGGCCGTCATCGGGGTTCCAGCGATAGACCTTGAACTCGGTGACGTGGGTCGCGTGCGACGACCGCGGCCACGTTTTGCCTTCGGTGACCTTGGAGTTCTTCGGCAGCGTCAGTTCGACCATGTCGGCTAATCCTGGTAAGCGCGCGACGTTTTCAGTTTGCGCTCGCGTTAATAAACGCGCGCTTTCGGTTCGATGTAGGAGACTTCATTGGTGAGCGTGTTGGTGTGGACCGGGCGATAGTCGATGGCGACTTTGCCCTTCTCGTTCATCCAGGCCAGCGTGTGCTTCATCCAGTTGACGTCGTCGCGCTCCGGATAGTCCTCGCGGGCGTGGCCGCCGCGGCTTTCGGTGCGGTTCTTGGCCGATTCCATCGTCACGACCGCCTGTGCGATCAGGTTGTCGAGCTCCAGCGTCTCGATCAGATCGGAATTCCAGATCAGCGAGCGATCCGTGACCTTCACGTCCGGCATGTTGTCGTGGACCTGATGGATCAGCTTGTCGCCTTCCTCCAGCACTTCGCCGGTACGGAACACGGCGCAGTTGCTCTGCATCACGCGCTGCATGCTCAGGCGCAGCTCGGCAGTCGGCGTGGAACCGGAGGCGTTACGGAATTTGTCGAGGCGTGACAGCGCCAGCTCGGCTGAGTTGGCCGGTAGCGGCGCCTGCTTTTCGCCGGGTGTGAGGATTTCGGCGCAGCGCAGCGCTGCGGCGCGGCCGAACACGACGAGATCGATCAGCGAATTGGAGCCGAGGCGGTTGGCGCCATGCACCGAGACGCAGCCGGCTTCGCCGAGCGCCATCAGACCTGGGATGACGCTGTCGGGGTTGCCGTCGCGCTTGGTGACGGCCTCGCCGTGATAGTTCGTGGCGATGCCGCCCATGTTGTAGTGCACGGTCGGCAGCACCGGGATCGGCTCGCGCGTCACGTCGACGTTGGCGAAAATGCGTGCGGTATCGCTGATGCCGGGCAGGCGTTCGTGCAGCACCTTCGGATCGAGATGATCGAGGTGCAGGAAGATGTGGTCCTTGTCCTTGCCGACGCCACGGCCTTCGCGGATTTCCATGGTCATGGCGCGCGAGACGACGTCACGCGAGGCTAGGTCTTTGGCCGACGGCGCGTAACGCTCCATGAAGCGCTCGCCTTCGGAATTGGTCAGATAACCGCCTTCGCCGCGCGAACCTTCGGTGATCAGGCAGCCGGCCGGATAGATGCCGGTCGGGTGGAACTGCACGAATTCCATATCCTGCAACGGCAGGCCGGCGCGCAGCACCATGCCGCCGCCGTCGCCGGTGCAGATGTGTGCCGAGGTGCAGGAGAAGTAGGCGCGGCCGTAACCGCCGGTCGCCAGGATCACCATGTT
>DASYCM010000285.1:0-4372 GCA_036500165.1 Pseudolabrys sp. | reverse complement strand
ATGGTATTGGCGGCTGAGCCGCCCGAGCTTTCCGTTGCCGGGCCCATGGCCTCGTAAATCTTCTCGGCGCGCGCCTCGTCGATCAGCGCCATCGAGCCTTTGTTCATGCCCTGGGCGGCCAGGAAATCGTCGTTGGCGCGGGCGATAACGTCGACAATAGCATTGCCGATGCCGAGTACGTCGTAACGGGAAGCGGTCATGAGAACCTCAAGGTGGGAGCGGCACTATAGCCACAGGACCTGCCGAGGCAATGCGGCAATGGACGCTAGTTGGGCGCTAAATCGGCTCGACACTGTGGCCTGGAAGCCCTTGCCCCGTGCCGGTCCGGCGTGGCATTGCACGGCCACCCAAATCGAAAGGTCCTGCGATGGCGTTCAAGGAACGCGTATTTTCCGGCGTACAGCCGACCGGCAACCTGCATCTCGGCAATTACCTCGGCGCGATCAGCAAGTTCGTCGCCTTGCAGGACAAATATGACTGCATTTTCTGTGTGGTCGATTTGCACGCCATTACGGTCTGGCAGGACCCGGTTGAGCTGACGAAGACCACCCGCGAAGTCACCGCGGCGTTCCTCGCCTGCGGCGTCGATCCGAAGAAGCACATCATTTTCAACCAGAGCCAGGTCGCGGAACACGCGGAGCTCGCCTGGGTATTGAACTGTGTGGCGCGGCTGGGCTGGCTCAACCGCATGACCCAGTTCAAGGAGAAGGCCGGCAAGGACCGCGAGAACGTCTCGGTCGGTCTCTACGCCTATCCGACTCTGATGGCCGCCGACATTCTGGTCTATCGCGCGACGCACGTGCCGGTCGGCGAAGATCAGAAGCAGCATCTCGAACTGGCCCGCGACATCGCGCAGAAGTTCAACGTCGACTTCAGTACGTCTATCGCGTCGCACGGATTCGGCGACGCCTTCTTCCCGCAACCGGAACCGCTGATCCAAGGACCGGCGACGCGCGTGATGTCGCTACGCGACGGCTCGAAGAAAATGTCGAAGTCGGAGCCCTCCGATTATTCGCGCATCAACCTGACGGACGATGCCGACACCATCGCGCAGAAAGTCCGCAAGGCGAAGACCGATCCGGAACCGCTACCGAGCGAAGAGGAAGGACTGAAGCCGCGGCCTGAAGCCGACAATCTCGTCGGCATCTACGCGGCGCTCAACGGCACGAGCAAAGCCGATGTGCTGCGCGAATTCGGCGGCGCACAGTTCTCGACCTTCAAGACGGCGCTGGTCGACTTGTCGGTGGCGAAGTTGGGCCCGATCGGCGCGGAAATGAAAAAGCTGGTGCAGGACCCGGCGCATATCGATGCGATCTTGGCCGGCGGTTCCGAACGCGCGCAGGCCATCGCCGCCGAAACCATGAAGTCGGTCAAGGACATCGTCGGATTCGTTCGCCGGTAGTCGGCGCCACCAGAAGTGGCGATCTTGTCGGGCGAGCGTCCGCCGTGCCACCATTCCGGCATGAGCAACAAACGCCGCAGCTTTGAAGCCGGTCACAAGCGCAAATATCTGGTTGTGATCGACGACACCGAAGAATGCGAACGCGCGGTCTATTGGGCCGCAAAACGCGCCGGCCGCACCGCATCGCAAATTGTCATGCTGCGCGTGATCGAAACTGCCGAACGCAATCAGCAATGGCTCGGCGTCGCCGACATCATGCAGGCCGAGGCGATGGAAGCGGCGAACGCCGTGCTCGACAAATACTGCGCGCGATCCCGTGCCGTGGCGGACAACATCGCGCCTGACCGGGTCATCCGCGAAGGCGATACCACCGAGCAGATCATCAAGCTGATCGACGAGGACGCCGACATCGGCATTCTCGTGCTTGCCGCCGATACCGGCAAGGAAGGCCCCGGACCGCTGATCACCAACCTGTCGAAGACCGCGGGACAGTTCCCGATCCCGGTGGCGATCATCCCCGGCCATCTGACCGACGACGACATCGATTCAATGTCGTGACCCGTCATCCTGAGGTGCCCGCCAAAGGCGGGCCTCGAAGGATGAACGGCCAAACTCTTCAAGAACTGGCCCTTCGAGGCTCGCCATCAGTGCATTTACGCGCGTCTTTTGACGCTCTATGGCTCGCACCTCAGGGTGACGGATCACGCGGTTGACCTCGCGGCCCGTAAAGCCCATTTATTCTAAATCGAAGCCATCCGCGGGCCTTAACCCCGCCAGGAGAGCCAGAATGTTCATCCAGACCGAAGCGACGCCTAATCCGGCGACGTTGAAATTCCTGCCCGGCCGCCTCGTGCTCGACGAGGGCACGCTCGACATGCCGAGCAAGGAAGCAGCCGCGCAATCGCCGCTGGCGGAGAAGCTGTTCGATATTCCCAATGTCGGCGGCGTGATGTTCGGTTCCGACTTCATTTCGGTGACCAAGAACAACGGCGAGTGGTCGCAAATCAAGCCGGCGATCCTCGGCGCGATCATGGAACATTATATGTCGGGCGCGCCGCTGATCGCAGCCGGCGCAGCGGCGCCGGCTGGCGACGGCGACGAGTTCTTCGAGGAGAAAGACGCCGAAGTGGTCGCAACCATCAAGGACTTGCTCGAGACCCGCGTGCGCCCGGCGGTGGCCGGTGATGGCGGCGACATCACTTTCAAGGGCTTCAAGGAAGGTGTCGTGTTCCTCGAGATGAAGGGCGCCTGCTCGGGCTGCCCGTCATCGACCGCGACCTTGCAGCACGGCATCCAGAATCTGCTGAAGCATTTCGTGCCGGAAGTCGTGGAAATCCGGCCGGTTTAAGCTCTCTACCCCGGCGTTATTTTTACGCCGGGGTGCTACACTAGCCTCATGCGCATCCTCGCCATCGACACCGCACTCGAAGCTTGCTCGGCCGCTGTGCTCGACACCGCGAGCGCAGCAACGGCGGTGTATGAATCGTTGCCGATGGTGCGCGGTCATGCCGAAGCGCTGATCCCGCTGATCGGGCGCGTGCTCGACCGCGCTCAGCTCACCTTCGCCGAAATCGACCGCATCGCCGTCACCACCGGGCCCGGCAGCTTTACCGGCTTGCGGGTCGGTATCTCCGCGGCGCGCGGCATTGCGCTGGCGACCGGCAAGCCCGCGGTCGGCCTGTCGACGCTCGCCGCCTATGCTGCGCCGCTGATAGCCGCGAAAGATGCAACCGCCGTCGTTGCTGCCGTCGATGCGCGGCACGATCACATCTATATGCAGGTCTTCGCATCCGGCGGCCGCACGCTGGTGTCGGCGCGGCTGGTGCATATGCGCGAGGCGCTGCGCTTTGCCGCCACCGGCTCGCCGCGACTCGTCGGCACCGGCGCAAAATTGCTGGAAGCAGCGTGGCCGCCGGCAGAACGGCCGCCGACGTCCGTCGACCCGCTTGGCGCGCCCGATATCAACTGGGTGGCGCGGCTCGGCCTTGCCGCCGATCCCGACGGTGAACCGCCGAAGCCATTTTATCTGCGCGCGCCCGACGCTCAGCCGCAAAACGCCGCGCAACTGGCAAGACGATGATTGGCTTTCTGCGCAGCCTGTTTGCGGGCGGCGAGCCGATCTTGTCGGACGCGGGCGCACGCGATGCTGCCGCGATCGCGTCGTTGCACGGCACATCGTTCCGGCGCGGCTGGAGCGAACAGGAAGTCGAAGGCTTGTTGCTCGACCGCAATGTCGTTGCACATCGCGCACTCGCCGGCCAAACGTTGACCGCCTTCATCATGTCGCGACAGGTCGAGGATGAAGCGGAAATCCTGTCCGTCGCGGTCGCAGGCACGAGACGCGGCCGTGGGCTTGCCCGCGATCTGTTGACGCTGCATCTGCGGCGGCTGGCCGGCCTCGGCGCGCGCACTGTGTTCCTGGAGGTCGACGAGAACAACAATCCCGCGATCAGGCTTTACGATCGCGCCGGTTTTCGTGAAATATCGCGCCGGCCTAATTATTACACTGCGCCGGGCGCCAAACCCGCAGCCGCGCTGGTCCTACGCCGCGACTTGGCCTGACTCGCTAAAAAATATGATATGAGTGCCGATCGAGGAGACAAGACAATCGTGGCAGCGCCGGCAAAAACCAGTTCCCAACCCAGAAATATCGAGGCGCTTTGCGCCGCCAAGGGTATGCGCATGACCGAGCAGCGCCGCGTCATCGCGCGCGTTCTGGCCTCGTCGGACGATCATCCGGACGTCGAGGAACTGTACCGCCGCTGCGTCAAGGTCGACGACCGCATTTCGATTTCGACCGTCTACCGCACCGTGCGCTTGTTCGAGGATTCCGGCATCATCGAGCGCCACGATTTTCGCGAAGGCCGCGCCCGCTACGAAACCGCGCCCGAAGCCCACCACGACCATCTGATCAATTTGCGCAGCGGCGAAGTAATCGAATTCCAGTCCGAAGAGATCGAACGGTTGCAG
>DASYCM010000284.1:0-17456 GCA_036500165.1 Pseudolabrys sp. | reverse complement strand
ATCTTCTGGCGACAGGATTTAGAGGCGACACCTAGCCTCTTTATTCTGAATTCTGACGCGTTTTCTTCAAGCGAACCGGTACCCAATTCGCTCGAAAACGCTCCTAGCGGAACGCGTCGGTGAAACGCATGCCGTGCGACGATTCATTCGATCCAGCCCGATAATAGCGAATCTGCGGCTGCGAAGTAGCGGTGCGCCGTTGTGCGAGACGCTCGGCCTCCTGGCGCTCCCACATCCGTTCCTTGCGGGCGTGCGCTTCCTTCTCGCGCTTCTTGTCTTCCAGTTCACGCTGCTGCCTGGGCGACAGGGATGACGTCTTGATGGACGAAGTCTTGTGTTCCGGCTCGGTGCGCTCACGCGACTTCGTTTCTACAAGCTCGCGGGAAGGCGTGTTGCGCGCAGTGCGTTCCGGTTCATGTGACTTGGTTTCGGTCCGCTCGCGGGGCAGGCTGGCAGTGCGCTCTTTTTGGCGGTCGTTCAACTCGCGCGATTTGTGGTCGGCGCGGTTGCGGACAGGAGTCGCCGGCGCAGCATCGGCGGTCGCGTCGGCAGGCGGCGCATCGGTGTCGGCAGTGGCGATCGGGCCGGTTGGCTTGTCTTGCGCTGTGGGCGCAGGACTGCTGTCGGCAGCCGGCTCCGACGGCTTGGCTTGTGTTTTCGCTTCGACTTTCAGCTCGACCTTCGGTTCAATCTTTGGCTCGATCTTGGCGATCTGAGCTGCAGTCTTTTTCTGATCGTGGCCCGACTTCTTGGCGTCGCGGGCAGCCTGAGCCTGCGATTTTTTGTCGCGTTCGGCCTGCTGGCTGCGTTCGCGTGCGGAGCCTGCCTCGACGCGTGCCAGCGCCTGACGGGCCTCGTTCATGTTGCTGTCGCGCGCCAGCGCCAACTTGTAGTCGGCCACGGCAAGGTCGCGTTTGCTGTCCTTCTCGCGTAGCGAACCGCGCTGGTAGTAGAGTTGCGCATTCTTGTCGTCGAGCTTGATGAGCCGGTCGAGATCGTCCGTCGCCTTCGCGAAGTTTTTGGTCTCGGTCAGCAGCGCAGCACGGGCTTGGAGCGCGTTCGTATTCTCCGGCTGACGTACGAGCAGCGCATCGTAGTCGGCGATAGCGCTATTCGTATCGCCCTTCGCCTGCTTGACCTGCGCGCGCGACATCAGGCCGGACATATTATCCGGCTGCCGTGTCAAACCGTCATTCAGGTCGGCCAGGGCGAGATCGGTTTCGCCTTTGGCTTTGCGCAATGCGGCGCGTTCGAAATAGGGATCGGCCGGCCGCGGATCGCGCTTGATGGCTAACGTGAAATCGCCGATGGCCTTGTCGCTGTCGCCCTTCGCTTTGTAGATCGCGCCGCGTGCGCGATAGGGCGCGGCACCGGTGCTGCCAAGCTCGATGGCGCGGCTCAAGTCGGATAGCGCACGCTCGTCGTCTTTTTGACTAAGGAAAATCTGGCCGCGTTCAGCAAAGGCCTGTGCGTCGGTGGTCTCGGCGTCGATCGCCTTGTCGAGATCGGGCAGCGCGCGGCCGTAATCTTTCTTGCGTGCGTAAGCGGCGCCGCGCAGCGCGAAGGCCGAAATATTGTCCGGCTGAAGTTTCAGCATCGCCTCGGCATCGTGCACCGCGCCATCGAAATCGCCGTCGTCGATCCGCATTGCGCCGCGCACCTTGAGGAAGGCCGGGTTCCAGGAGAACTTCAGCGCACGGCCGATGTCTTTCATGGCACGCGGGCGGTCGCCTTTGATCGCATAGGCTTCGGCGCGCAGCTTGTAAGTCGAACCGACGTTCTGATCCATCGTCACAGCGCGGTCGTAGACGGCGATCGAGCGATCGAGATCGCCCTTCTTGCGCCAGATCATCGCCTGTGCGTTCAGGGCAGGGATGCTCTTGGCATCGAGCTTGGAAGCTTCCTGGTAATCGCTCAAGGCGCGATCGAGTTCGCTGGCGCCTTCGCGCGCTTCGCCACGCAGCATGTAGTTGCTTAGGCTTGGATCGATGTGCACGGCGCGATCGAAGTCGGCGGTGGCGCGCGCGTAGTCTTTTGCCCGCAGATAAATCTGGCCGCGGCCGCTGTAGGGCGTGGCCCGGCTGCTGCCGAGAGAGATCGCCTTCTGATAATCCTCCAGCGCGCCGTCGGTGAAGCCGAGATCGCGCCGCACGGCGGCGCGGCTGACGTAAGGCGAGGGATCGTTCGGATCGAGCTGGATCGCGGTGTCGTAGTCGGCGATAGCTTGGCCGTAATTGCCGCGCGCGAACCAGGCATTGCCGCGGTTCTGATAGGCGGGAGCCAAATCAGGCACGAGATCAATGGCGTGATTGAAGTCGGCGATGGCGTGGGGGGCATCGGCGCGGTCGAGAAAAGCGAGGCCGCGCAGGCTGTAGGCGACGCCAAGCGGCTTGCCCTTCAGACGGCCGGACTCGATCAGCTTGGCACAGCCGGCGATGCGTTCTGCGGCAAGGTCTTCGGTCTGGTTGGCGCAGGCCTGGGCAGGATTGCCGATGTTTTGCGGGCGCTTGGTCGGCGGCAGGTCCGTGGCTTGGATCTGATCGCTTTGCTGGGGCCGCTGGCTTGTTTGAGCCCGCTGGTTTGGCTGGGTGCGTTGGCTCGACACGGTGTGGTCGACCCGCTGAAACAAGAACTGGGCGTGCGCAGTCACCGGCATACCGGCGAGGGCGAGCCCTGCCATCCCGAAGGCGGATATCAGCCACTTTGGCTGTACGCAACGCATGTGCAGCAAACTCGCCGTTAACTATTGTAAAGCCGGAAATTACGCGCCGTACCAAGCACTTGTCAGTAACAAAGGTCCGGCGAAGAGGCGTTAACCTCCTGTTATGGTTAATTTGGAACTTTGGGATCAGCCGGTGCGCTGACCACCGGTTCGGCCGGTTCAGGCGTCCGATTGGCCATTTCGGCCCCCGCGTCATGGGGTAACAGCCAGAAAATAATGGCTGAAAGGGCAGAAATCCCGGCCACGACCAGAAATGCCGGCGGGAAGTCGGCGGCCCGAAGGACACCGTCGCCCCGGACATGGAGCGAAAGCTCCACCGTGATCGCGCCGATCGCTACGCCCGCTGCGACGGCAAGTTGTTGTCCAACTGTCACCAAAGCCGTCGCGCGGCTCACTCGCGCGTTCTCAACTTCGGCATAGGCGATGGTGTTGATGCTGGTGAATTGCAGTGAGCGGAAGAACCCGCCGACGAACAGCAGCCCGAGCATCAGGGTGAGCGGCGTATTGGCGGTGAAGAAACCGCAGACGGCGAGAAAGGCCGCGCTGATGAGGCCGTTGTAGATGAGAATGTTGCGGAAGCCGAAATAGCGCAGCAGCCGCGAGGTCGCCCACTTCATGCCCATGGCGCCGAGCGCGGTGGCGAAGGTAATGCTGCCCGACTGGAACGGGGAAAATCCGAAGCCGACCTGAAGCAGGAGAGGCAGCAGGAACGGCAGCGCTCCCAGGCCGAGCCGGAAAACGAAACCGCCGGCAACGCTGGCAAAGAAAGTCGGAAGCCGGAACAGCGTGAGGTCGAGCGCCGGATTTTCGGTGCGGCGTGCGTGAACCAGATAGGCGACGATGAAGCACGCGCCGCCAATTACCAGCCCCGCTACGACGCTGAACGGCAGGAAGTTCAAGCCGAGCACCGACAAGCCGAAAGCAACCCCGGCAATGCCGAGGCCCGCCAGCGCCATTCCCACCGTATCGAAGGGCTCACGCGTTTCTGAGCGGATGTCGTCGATGTATTTGGTGGCGAGCGCGATGCCCAGCAGACCGATCGGAATGTTGATGAGGAAAATCCAATGCCAGGTGGCGTAGGTCGTAATGAAGCCGCCGACCGGCGGTCCCAGCACCGGACCGACCAGAGCTGGCGTCGTCACCCAGGCCATGGCGTTGACGAGGTCGCGTTTGCTGATCGAACGCACCAGCACGATACGGCCGACCGGCGTCATCATCGCGCCGCCCATGCCCTGGACGATGCGGGCGATGACGAAGTCGGTCAGCGAGCTGGATAGCGCGCAGCCGATCGAGCCGAGGATAAAGACCGCGATGGCGGCGCGGAACACCGTGCGCGCGCCGAAGCGGTCGGCGGCCCAGCCGCTCGCTGGGATGAAGATCGCGAGCGAAAGCAGGTAGGAGGTGATGGCGAGCTTGAGCGCCAGTGGATTGGCGCCGATATCCGCCGCAATAGCCGGTAGCGAGGTGGCGATTACGGTCGAGTCCATGTTCTCCATGAACAGCGCGCAGGCGATAATCAGCGGGATAATGCGGTCAGGACGCATCGCGCAAAACCCTGGAAAGTATGACCCAGAAAAGCATGCCCTCGGGCTCGGCAGGGCGTGGCAGGTGCCCGTCTTGAACAGCAAACCGGTGACGGAAGGAAGGCCCGCAAGTGCGAGGGTGTTCATAACAGCCATCTTCAATTGGCCTAGGAATCACGGGCCTCTCATGCTAACGACCCACGCCAACCCAAAAGCGGGCCGTGAACGGCGCGGGAGACCTCTCCTGCGGCGGGTTTTTCGTAAACCCAGGCATCCCGATGCCTTTCATCCGGTCCTAAATCCCTGTTTGGGCTAGGAGTTGGCGATGGCTGCAATTAACAACGCAAATCCCCGCGAAGCGCTTACTTTCGACGACGTTCTGATCAGGCCCGGCCTGTCGGATGTGTTGCCGGGCGAGGCGGATATTCGCTCCCGGATCACGCGGTCGATTTCAGTGAATATCCCGATCGTCGCCTCGGCGATGGATACGGTGACCGAATCTCAGATGGCCATTGCCATGGCGCAGGCCGGCGGCCTCGGCGTCATCCACCGCAATCTCGAGCCGGAACACCAGGCGGCGCAAGTTCGTCAGGTCAAGAAATTCGAATCCGGCATGGTGGTAAATCCGCTCACCATCGAGCCGACCGCGCCGCTGCAGGAAGCGCTCGACCTGATGAAGGACAACCGGATTTCCGGCGTGCCGGTCGTCGAAGGCGCGACCAACGGCAAAGCCGGCAAGCTGGTCGGTATTCTCACCAACCGCGACGTGCGCTTCGCCACCGATCCGCGCCAGCGTGTCGCCGAGTTGATGACCAAAGAAAATCTGATCACCGTGCGCGAAGGTGTCAGCCAGGAAGAGGCCAAGCGGCTGCTGCATCAGCACCGCATCGAAAAGCTGCTGGTCGTTGACGATCAATATCGCTGCGTCGGTCTGATTACGGTGAAGGACATCGAAAAGGCGGTCGCCAATCCGAACGCCTGCAAGGACGAGCAGGGCCGTTTGCGCGTCGCGGCGGCAACCACCGTCGGCGACAAAGGTTACGCGCGTACCGAGGCCTTGATCGCCGCCGGTGTCGATCTTGTCGTCGTCGATACCGCGCACGGTCACTCGCAACACGTGCTCGATGCCGTGTTGCGCATCAAGCGCATGTCGAATCTGGTTCAGGTCGTTGCCGGTAACGTCGCGACGACCGAAGGCGCCAAGGCGCTGATCGATTCAGGCGCCGACGCGATCAAGGTCGGCATCGGTCCGGGCTCGATCTGCACCACGCGCATTGTCGCCGGCGTCGGCGTGCCGCAGCTCACCGCGATCATGGATTCGGTCGAGGCGGCGAAGAAGGCCGGCATCCCGGTGATCGCCGACGGTGGCATCAAATATTCCGGCGATCTGGCCAAGGCGCTTGCCGCCGGCGCTGACGTCGCGATGGTCGGCTCGCTGCTCGCGGGCACCGATGAAACGCCGGGCGAGGTGTTCCTGTATCAAGGCCGTTCCTACAAGAGCTATCGCGGCATGGGCTCCGTCGGCGCAATGGCCCGTGGCTCGGCCGACCGTTATTTCCAGCAGGACATAAAGGACGCGTTGAAGTTGGTGCCGGAAGGCGTCGAAGGGCAGGTAGGTTACAAGGGCCCAGTCAGCAATGTGCTGCACCAACTTGCTGGCGGCCTGCGCGCTGCGATGGGCTACACCGGCGCGAAGAATCTTCCCGACTTCCACGACAAGGCTCAGTTCGTGCGCATTTCCGGCGCGGGCTTGCGCGAAAGCCACGTCCACGACGTCGTCATCACGCGCGAGAGCCCGAATTATCCGAGCCGGGTGTAGGCGTTTTATTTCAGGCTCGCCGCGATTGCGGCGATGCCGGCGTCGGCGCATTCCTCGTCGTGAATACTGCCGGGTGCGCCGGCACAGCCGATGGCACCGATGAGTTCGCCGTTGGCGTGGATAGGCACGCCGCCGCCGACGATCAGCACTTCATTGAGATAGACGAGATGCGGATCGGGTTCGCCGCTGCGCTCGTCGATGGCCTTCGACGCCTTGCTCGTGCGCGCGTTCATGCTCGCGGCCGTATAGGCCTTGCGTCGTGCCGAATCGAGGAGATGCGGCCCGGCTTCGTCGCTGCGCAGCAGCACCATGATTTGACCGTAGCGGTTCGCCACCGCGACGCCGATGCGCGGATAGCCGCGCTCACGCGACACTTCGAGCGCCGCAGTGGCTGCCTTCAGCGCGAGCTCGACGCCGATGGTGCGATGATTGAGAATTTTGGCCATCGAATGCCTATTTCTTGTCGATGAAGGTGGTGACCAGCTTCACCGTCAAGGCCGGCTGTTCTTCCATGATCCAGTGGCCGGAATTGGTGATCACACCGCTTTCGACGTTCGTTGCCACTGCGCGCATGATGACCGGCTGCATCTCAGCGAACGACTTGTCGCCGCCAAGCGCGAGGATAGGCATCGGCAATTTCTTCTGGGCAAGAACCTGATTGTCCTTGGCGTCCTGCGCGAAGGCCGCGAACTGCTCGAACGCGTAGTGCATATTGCCCGGCCGCGCGTAGAGGCGCGCATAGTGGTTGCGCGTCGCTTCGTCGATCGCCTTTGGGTTGGCCGACAGCTCGTTGTAGAAGCGGTCGAGATAGATGCGCTCGCGGCCCTTCACCAATCGGTCGACGTCGGGACCACGGAAATTGAAGTGCCAGAGCAGTGGGCTCTTGAGGATGTCCTCCCATGGCCCGATGCCCGGGATCGGGGCATCGATGATCGCCCACTTCGTAATGCGGTCCGGATACTGCGCGGCGAGCGCGTAGCCGACCATGTTGCCGATGTCGTGGGTGATGAGGTCGACTTTGTCGACTTTGAGCGCGTCCATGATTTTGGCGATGCCCGCTCCCTGGGCTTTCTTGTCGTAACCGCCCTCTGGATGGGTCGAGAGGCCCATGCCGCGCAGGTCAGGCACGATGATGGTGTGGTCTTTCACCAGCGCTGCCGCCATCGGCGCCCACATGTCGCCTGTATCGGCAAAGCCGTGCAGCATGACGACCGCCGGACCCTTGCCGCCAACGCGGACATACATGGACGAGCCATCGACCATGATGCGCTCGACGCGGAAGCCGGCCGGGAATTTCTCGATTTTAGCCAAGGCCTGACCGCCGACGGGAATAGCAAGAAAGGCAATGAAAATGGCGGTTAAAATGCGCACTGCAATGTCCTTTGCATGAGGAAATCGTCGGCAGGGTAACAGGCGCCGGCGGGGTGGTATATGATGAAGCTGCCCGGTGTTTAGGATAGCCGCCGCTTTCGCCGCGCCGTGGCGTATCCGTCCTTGCAACGGCGGCTGTCCTGCCGTACCGCAGGGGCATCGCATAGCCCCGGGCCCGACATGCAGATCCAATTCATCCTCGCGCCGCTCTTCGTCCAGGTGGCGTTGACCTTCGCGCTGCTTTTCTGGATGGCGTTTTCGCGCGCCGGCGCGCTGAAGCAGCGCCAGACCAAGCTGGCCGATATCGCGCTCGGCGAGCCGAATTGGCCGGGCGCCTGTCAGCAGATTTCGAACTGCTACAACAACCAGTTTCAGCTGCCGATGCTGTTCTACGTGCTGACAATCCTGTCGATCGTCACGCGGCACGCCGACTTCCTGTTCGTCATCATGGCGTGGCTCTTCGTGCTGACGCGGATTGCTCACGCTTACATTCACACCGGCACGAATTACGTCCGGCATCGTTTCAACGCCTTCGCCGCCGGCGTTTTCATCCTGTTGATCATGTGGGTGATTTTCGCGGTGCGCATCTTGTTAGGATTGCCATGACGCCCGCAGCGCGGCTTGCAGCCGCGATCGAAGTTTTCGGAATTCTGGAAAGCGAACGTAAACCCGCGGCCGACGCGCTTAAGGCCTGGGGCGTGGCGCATCGTTTCGCCGGCTCGGGCGATCGCGCGGCGATCGCGGGGCTCGTTTATGACGCGCTGCGCCGCCGTGCCTCGAGCGCGTTCATCATGGGCGCGGAGACACCACGCGCCATTTTGCTTGGCATGCTTAAGCGTGAGCGCGCCATGGACGTCGATGCGATCGCGCGGCTTGCCGATGGCGCGGGTTATGGACCGGCGGCGCTGACCGACGATGAGCGCAAGCGTCTTGAAGCCGCCGATCTTAACGATGCGCCCGCCCATATCGCTGGCGACTATCCCGAATGGCTCAGTGCGCATTTCACCCGTTCGTTCGGTGACGCAGCAGTTGAGGAGGGCGCGGCTTTGGCATCGCGCGCGCCGTTCGATCTGCGTGCCAACATCCTGAAGGCGCATCCGGACAAGGCCGCCAAGATGCTGTCCGACCTCGGCCCGGTGGACGGCCAATGGTCGCCTTGGGCTTTGCGCGTGCGTCTCGCCGCCGATGCCAAGAGCCCGCCGATCCATGCCGAGCCCGCCTTCATCAAGGGCATGGTCGAAGTTCAGGACGAAGGCTCGCAACTCGCGGCCCTGTTCTCCGGCGCAAAGCCTGGCGAGCAGGTCATCGATCTCTGCGCCGGCGCGGGCGGCAAAACCCTGGCGCTCGCGGCGATGATGCAGAACAAGGGGCAGGTCTTCGCCACCGACGACGACAAGCGGCGGCTGGCGCCGATTCATGACCGACTGGCACGTTCCGGCGCCCGTAATGTGCAGGTGCGTACGCCCAAATCGATCGGCGGCGAAATCGACGATCTCAAAGGGCGCTGCGATCTGGTGCTGATCGACGCGCCATGCACCGGCACCGGCGCATGGCGGCGCAATCCGGACGCCAAGTGGCGGATGCGGCCAGGCGCGCTGGAGCAGCGGCAGAAGGAACAGGCCGATATCCTCGACCGCGCCGTTGGCCTGCTCAAAAGCGGCGGCCGGATCGCCTACGTCACCTGCTCGGTGCTCGACGAGGAAAATGGCGCCCAGGTGCGCGAGTTTGTCCGCCGCCATCCGGATTTCTCGGTTGTGCCACCGACCGAGGTCGTCAAGGCCCTTGGCGAGCGAGCGGACGCGTTTGCGAAGGCGGCGCGGCTGTCTGACGTCGGTCTGCTCATGACCCCGCGCACGACCGATACAGACGGTTTCTTCGTTAGCGTCCTCAAGCGCAGCTGACAAAAAGATCACACTGCCGCGCGTTAACGCTTCGGAAACGCGAAAACCCCGATTGCGCCGCAATCTAGGCCAAGATTTTCCCCGAAGTTTTTGTGTTTAGGTAATTCGTCTTTTTGTTCTTCCGGGGTTTTTCGAGATGTTGGTGGCCAACCGCGACCCGTTTCATGGTTCGCATGACGTTCCTTCAGCGCACAGCGCCGGAGGCCGCCTGGCCCGGACCATGAGCCTGCTGCAAGTGCTCGGTACCGTGCTGGCGATCCCCGTCGGCATCGGCAGCGCCTACACGATGTACAAGAGCAACTTCACCGCCGAGGCCTCCTGCCAGGCGTTGCGGGCCAACATCATTCAGATCCTCGACAAGAGCGTCGATGCCGGCGCGCGCCACATGCTGGTGCGGCGCGACGTCGAAGCTTTCGAAAAGACCTGTGGCGGCGTCGATCCGGATGCCGCGGCGGCCTTCAAGGGATTGCTGGCCTCGGACAAGACTTCTGTCGCGGCTGTGCCGCGCCGTGTTGAAGTTCCGTCCAAGGCGGCCGAGGTGAAGGCGGCGGAGGCCAAGCCGGTCGAAGCCAAGTCTGTCCAAGCCAAGCCGGTCGAGCGCAAGATTGAGACAAAGATCGAGGCGAAGGCCGAGGTTGCGGCCAAGCCGATAGCGAAGCCGGCCGCGCCGATGGCCGCTGTGGCCGTTGCCACGCCGCCGCGTGACGCTGTGAAGTCGGATACAGAATGGCTCGACGCCGTGCGCGGCGCGCTCAAGGCACCGCCGGCCGATGCCGAGCCTGCCGTTGAAACCAGGGTTGAGACCAAAGCGGCCGACGCGAAACCTGCCGACGTGAAGCCTGCCGAGGCAAAAGCTGAAGAAGCGAAAACGGCCATTGCTGCGCCACTGGTGCGTCAGGCCGTGCGTGAAGCGCCGCCGATGAGCATCGAGAACGTGCGAACGCCGCCGTTGATGACTGTGCTCGCACCGAGCTTGCCGGCGCCGTCAGCGGTCGGCAACGTGCCGGAGCCGCGTGAGGAGGCGCGGACTGAGCCGCGTCTTGAGACCGTTCGCGCTGACGATCATCCGGTGCCGCCCAGTGCTATTCCCGATCCGCCGACGGACATCACGCCGCCGGAAGAGCGCTCACGCATCGGCCAGTTGATTTCGGAAATTCCGTTCGCGAAGCGTCTGCTCGACAAGTAGCGGGCTGGTCGGCCGTTCGCCGCGCCGCCAGTGCGAGATGGTCTCGATATCGTCTTCGACCTGCCAGCGCCCCGGCTTGCCCGGAGCGTACGCAGCTTCGTCGACACGTGAAAGAAATTCACGGCGCGGTATTTCGTGGAAGCCCATGCTGGTCCACAGCGGCCCGATCAGCTTGCCATCGTTGAAACGATAGCCCCATTTGGCGAGATGCCAGTTCAGAACCGTCATGCCGATGCGTGCGGCATTCGATTCAATCGTGAACTGTGACTCCGACGTAAATCCCATGCCGTAGCCGATGCCGTAACCGCCCCCGGCGAGTTCGCCGCGCTCGTTCCATACTTCGAACGAATGCACGTGCCCGGCATCGTAGGCTTGTGCGTAGAGCCGCATCATCTGCGGCGTGATCCAGGTGAGATGCCAGCGGCCCTTGCGCCGTCCGGCGCAGGCGGCGATGACGCGCTCGATGTCGCGATCGAAGGTCACGGAGTAGCGATGCTGCCGCATCGTCTTGCCGAGATTTTTCGAGATGTGCATGTTGTCGAACAGCAGCGCCGAGCGCTGCGGCGGCGACCACCACTTCAGCGGAGCGACATGCGCCAGCGGATAAAGCCCGCGCCGGTAGGCGGCGAGCAGCATCTCGAGCGTCAGTTCGCCATGCACCAGTCCGGCGAGCCCCGGCGGATTGTCGAGCGCGCGCTCGGGATCGGGCAGGGCATAATTCGGCGCCAGGAATTCCTCGAAATAGGTCTTGGCGAAGCCCGGGATAGCGCCGAGGCGCGAGGGCTTGAGCGCTCTTAGCCCGGCGAGGGTCCAGCGCTCCGCGACGTCGAGCGCGTTCTCGCGGAATAGCGCTGCCCGGCGGTCTGCCGGATCATTTGCCGTTGAAAGCGCTATATGGGCGGCGTGGATGCTCAAGAGCGGCCTTAAAGTGTGGAAATGGCGAAAATCTTGGGTCTTATGTCTCACGCCGGGGCTAATGGAGGGTTATCTGAAAGGGTCGAAATCGGGTGTAGTTAACCGGAGCCTGACGCGCCTTGACCCCGCCCGCCGTGGCCCCCAAAACGCCTCCAAACGGCGCCCGATTCAGGGCCGTGATCGGTTGATTGGTTGATTTGCTCCATGCATGAAAAAATTCTGATCGTCGATTTCGGCTCCCAGGTCACCCAGCTCATCGCGCGACGGGTGCGGGAGGAGAAGGTCTATTCGGAAGTCGTGCCGTTCCAGAAGGCCGAGGAAGCCTTCAAGACCATGAAGCCGAAGGCGGTGATCCTTTCCGGCGGGCCGGCTTCGGTGCTCGACGCCAACGCGCCGCTTGCGCCCAAGGCCATCTATGACGCCGGCGTGCCGGTGCTCGGCATCTGTTACGGCGAGCAGGCCATGGCGCAGCAGCTCGGTGGCAAGGTCGAGGACGGGCATCACCGCGAGTTCGGCCGCGCGACCATCGAAGTAACCGACGACTGCGCGTTGTTCGACGGCGTGTGGGAGAAGGGCGGTCACTACGACGTCTGGATGAGCCACGGCGACCGCGTGACCCAATTGCCGGAAGGTTTTCGCGGTGTGGCGAAAGCCGCGGGCTCGCCGATTTCCGTGATCGCCGACGACAAGCGCAAATTCTATGCGATGCAATTCCACCCCGAGGTGGTGCATACGCCGGATGGCGCCAAGCTGATCCGCAACTTTGTCCGCAAGGTCGCCGGGCTGACCGGCGACTGGACCATGCGCGCCTTCAAGGACGAGGCGATCGAGAAAATCCGCAAGCAGGTAGGCTCAGGCCGCGTGATCTGCGGATTGTCCGGCGGCGTCGACAGTGCGGTCGCGGCGGTGCTCATCCACGAAGCGATTGGCGAGCAGCTCACCTGTGTGCTGGTCGACCACGGCTTGATGCGGCTTGGCGAAGCGCAGAAGGTCGTGACGATGTTCCGCGACAGCTACAACATCCCGCTCGTGCTCGTCGATGCGTCGGAGAAGTTCATCGGCGAACTCGAAGGCGTCGACGATCCCGAGCAGAAGCGCAAGATCATTGGGAAGCTGTTCATCGACGTGTTCGACGAAGAGGCCAAGAAAATCGGCGGTGCCGATTTCCTTGCGCAGGGCACGCTCTATCCCGACGTGATCGAAAGCGTGTCGTTCACCGGCGGACCTTCGGTGACGATCAAGTCGCACCACAATGTCGGTGGCCTGCCGGCGCGCATGAAGATGAAGCTGGTCGAGCCGTTGCGCGAACTGTTCAAGGACGAGGTGAGGGCGCTCGGCCGCGAACTCGGCTTGCCGGAAAGCTTCGTCGGCCGTCATCCGTTCCCGGGACCGGGTCTCGCCATCCGCTGTCCGGGCGGTATCACGCGCGAGAAGCTCGACATCCTGCGGCTCGCCGACGAAATCTACATCGAGGAAATCCGCCGCAGCGGTCAGTACGACACGATCTGGCAGGCGTTTGCCGTACTCCTGCCGGTGAAGACCGTCGGCGTCATGGGCGACGGCCGCACCTACGAATTCGTCGTCGGCTTACGCGCCGTCACGTCGGTCGACGGTATGACCGCCGATTTCTATCCCTTCGACATGAAATTTTTGGGCCACGTCGCAACGCGCATCATCAACGAGGTGAAGGGCGTCAACCGTGTGGTCTATGACGTGACATCAAAGCCGCCCGGCACGATTGAGTGGGAGTGAGGTAGGGCGGATCAGCAATAATCCCAACTAAGGGTCGCTAAAGAAGCCATGGGGTTTGGAGTTTTCATTCATCGGTCAGACTCGATTTATGACGACAGCCCGGCTGAACGCTATCAGTTTCCAAGTCAGTATCTGGGGCGTGTCCAGGCCTGCGTCGGCGATTGGATTGTCTATTACGAACCAAGGAAAATTGCCGAAACGCGCGGCTATTTCGCCGTCGCGAAAGTTCAGCAGGTCATTCCTGACCCTTCTGCGTCTGGTATGTTCCTGGCTTTGATCGAGCCTGAGACTTATCTCGATTTCGCTAATCCCGTACAATTTAATGACGCAAATGGTCCCGTCGAACGGGGCGTGTTGAATGAACAAGGCAAAATTTCGGGTCGTGCTCAATCGGCTGTTCGGCCGCTTTCGCCGACGGATTTCAAGCGTATCGTCGCGCTTGGCCTAGAGGATAGTGTGCCGCTGTTGCCGCGCATCGGTGGCGCTTCCGTCACTTCTGGATTTGAGGAAGGAGGGCAGGCGCCCTTTCAGTTCGAAGAACAGCGCGAGCGCGTGAGCTTTACTGTGTCGAGAATTGTTCGGGATCGTGTTTTCCGAGGAATTGTCTTGCGCGCTTATGATCAGCGGTGCGCGATTAGCGGTTTGAAGCTCATTAATGGGGGCGGGCGAGCGGAGGTTGATGCAGCCCATATTCGTCCGGTTGAAGCGGGCGGCCCTGATATTGTGAGCAACGGTATTGCGCTTTCCGGGACAGCACACTGGATGTTTGACCGTGGGCTAATCAGCTTGGCCGACGATCTCAAGATTCTTGTTTCTCGACAGGTGAATGATCCTGATGCTGTGCGGGCCTTTGTCAACCGGTCCGGCCAAGCATTTCCGCCTTTGCGGAGTTCCGAGCGACCACATCCGCATTTTTTGAACTGGCATCGCGAACACTGTTTTAAACAGTAGGGCTGAACGACTTCGTCTTGGTTCTCTTACGCCTAGTGAAGAGCGAGGTGGCCAACCTCGAGATCTTAGACTTCATCACAGTCCCTCGCTTGCGCTCAGGTGGCGAGAAGCTCGTCCAGTTGCGTGAACTGCTCGTTAAACCCACTTGTGCTTCCGGAGGCGATGGCCTCGTCGAGAGCTTCCTTCGAGGGATAGAGGTCGTGCATGACGACCAGGGTCTGTGTGCCCCGTTCTTCAAAGGTCACTGTGGTGACCGCTCCACCTTCACCACCTTCGTCATTCGTCCAGGCGAAGCGGGAGTTCGGTATCACTTCGATGTACTTGCCGAAGAACGCCATGGGCTGTCCTGAGGCCGGGTGTTTAAACACCAAACGGTAGGTGCCTCCGGTTCGAACGTCCATCTCGCAGGAAAGCATGGTCATGCCAGCCGACTTCGGTACCCACCACCTCTTGAACAACTCGGGCTTGGTCCATGCCTCGAACACAATGCGTGCCGGGCCGTTGAAGGTTCGCGTAACCACCAGCTCACGATCGGACTTCCGTTCCACCGTCGTGCTGTTCTTCGCGGAGGAGGAGTTATTTTCTTTTTTTGCGTCCATCGGCCTTTTCCTTCTGTTTTAGTTCTTCGACAATCTTGTCCAGCTCATCGAAGCGCGCGGCCCAGAGCTGGCGATAGTTTTCGATCCAGGCCGCTTCTTCCTCCAGCCGGCGCAGGCCGAGCTTGCAGGTCCGAACGCGCCCGACCTTCTGCGTGGTGACAAGTCCCGCCTGCTCAAGAACGCCGACGTGCTTCTTCATGCCCGTGAGGGTCATGTGGAACTTCTCGGCAAGGTCCGTGATCGAAGCGTCCGCGCGCCCGAGTTGCTCTAGAACGCCGCGCCGGGTGGCATGCGAGAGCGCGACAAACGAGGTATCGAAGCGGGTTTGTGAATACTGAACCATGTGGTTCAGTATGTAGCGTGCGAATTGGCGGAGCGCAAGGGGTCCGAGACCTATCTGGCGCTCGCGGCCTCGACTATTCCTTGTGCGTGGATGAATCTGTTCGGGTCCGCACAGGTCCGATAACGGTCGAAAATACAGTTGGAGAAAGCCATGATGCTTAAGGAAATATCGGGTGTGCGTATCCCGGACAGCAAACTGGCCGGCGAGATAACGCAGTTCATTCGCGACACCGAGAGCGATCTGCTGTTCCACCATTCTACGAGGGTTTATTTCTGGGGCGCATTGACCGGCAAGCGTGACGGCCTGACGTTTGATCCAGAACTGCTTTACACCGCTGCCATGTTCCATGACCTCGGTCTCACGCACCACTATCACCAGAGCCAGCTGCGTTTCGAAGTGGACGGCGCGAATGCCGCACGCGATTTTCTCCGAAGCCGTGGGATATCAGAAGGCGATGTCGAGAAAGTCTGGCTCGCTATCGCTCTCCACACGACCCCAGGAATTCCGGAGCATATGCATCCCGAGATTTCCCTGGTTCAGGCCGGGGCGGGAATGGATATAGCGGGCCGCAATTACGAGCTCTTTGCGGACGAAGAGCGCGAGGCCGTGATTGCCGCCCATCCGCGCGGCAAAGACTTCGGCCACGAGGTCATCGACGCGTTCTATGACGGGATGAAGCACCGGCCTGCCAGCACGTTTGGCACTTTCAATGATGACTTTCTCGCCTTCAAGGATCCTGGCTTTCAGCGCGGAGATGTATGCCGCGTTATCTTGGGCTCACGCTGGCAGCGGTGAATCGGGGATTGGTCCTTCGATCTCTCTAGTACGAAAGTTTGATAGTCAATATTATTTACTATTTAGCCGTGTTGGCGCACGCTCGTCGCATGGTCGAAAAACGTCCCTGGTTTGAAAAAATCGTATTTCCCGCACTGCTGCGGCACGCGCGCTCAACGTATGGCACTGCGATGCGCCGGGCGCTGGTGACGGCCGGCTACGACGACGTGCCGAAAAATGGCCTCTACGTCATAGGCGGTCTGGCACTCGGGGCCGGCGGTGTGCCGTTGAGTCAACTCGTCAAGGAACTTGGCATCTCCAAGCAGGCAGCTGGCCAACTGGTCGATACGCTGGTGTTGCGCGGTTACATCGAGCGCACGGTCGATAATGACGACCGCCGCAGGCTCACCGTGACGCTCACGGAGCGCGGCAAGGGCGCCGCCGCGGTGCAGACCGCCGCGCGGGCGAAGATCGATGCCGGACTGATCGCGGCAGTCGGCGAGCAACGCATTAGCGTCACTCGCCGGACACTTGCCGCGCTTGTCGAATTAGGTCGTGATGTTGATGGCCGTGTCGACGATCACTGACGGCCAATACTCACCCCGCCGTCGCCACCTTGTCCTGTGTCTTCGTGTCGAAGTCGCGGGCGTCATGGCGTTCGTGCAGCTGCATCGATAGCTCGCCGCGGATGCGGTTGACCTTGCGGCCACGCACGACCGCCGGGCGCGTCAGCAACTGGTCGGCCCAGCGCAGGATGTTCTTGTATTCGTGGACGCTGAGGAATTCGGCAGCGTCATACTGCCAGCCCTTCACCGTGCCGCCGTACCATGGGAAGATCGCCATGTCGGCGATCGTATAGCTGTCGCCCGCGATGTACTCGCTCACCGCCAGACGGCGGTCGAGCACGTCGAGCTCGCGCTTGGCTTCCATGGCAAAGCGGTCGATGGCATATTCGATCTTGACCGGTGCGTAGGCAAAGAAATGGCCGAAGCCGCCGCCGAGATAGGGCGCGCTGCCCATCTGCCAGAACAGCCAGGACAGACATTCGGCGCGCTGCGCCGGCTCCGTCGGCAGGAAGGCGCCGAACTTTTCCGCGAGGTACATCAGGATCGCGCCCGACTCAAACACGCGGATCGGCTTCGGACCGCTGCGGTCCATCAGGGCAGGGATCTTGGAATTGGGGTTCACGCCGACAAAGCCCGAGCCGAACTGCTGGCCGTCGTTGATCTTGATCAGCCAGGCATCGTATTCCGCGCCCTTGTGGCCGAGCGCCAGCAGCTCCTCCAGCAGGATCGTGACCTTCTGGCCGTTCGGTGTCGCCAGCGAATAAAGCTGCAGGGGATGCTTCCCGACCGGCAATTCCTTGTCATGCGTCGCGCCAGAAATCGGCCGGTTGATGCTGGCGAACTTGCCGCCGTTGGGTTTATTCCAGGTCCAGACCTTCGGCGGCGTGTATTCGGGCGTGTCGCTCATTTCCATCTCCTGCCAGCAACGTGAAAGTGCGCTCTTACATAAAGCATCGTGCGTCCTGGACAACTCTGCATTCCGCATTGCAGATCAGGGCTGACATGCGATGGTTTCGCACCTCGAAAACGGTCTC
>DASYCM010000283.1:0-2106 GCA_036500165.1 Pseudolabrys sp. | reverse complement strand
TCGCGCCAGCTATTGTCGACTTCCTTGGCCGCCTGACCGGCGCCGCGGAATTTGTCAGCCAGCGCCAGCAGACGCTCTGGCGCATCCGGGCGCTTGTTGAGGACGACGTCCTCGCAGGCCTCGCGCAATTCGGTATCGAGCGCGTCATAAACCGCCATCTGGCCCGCGTTGACGATGCCCATGTCCATGCCCGCCTTGATGGCGTGGAACAGAAACACCGAATGCATGGCCTCGCGCACGCGCTCATTGCCACGGAACGAGAACGACAGGTTCGACACGCCACCGGAAATATGAACGTGCGGCAGGTTTGCCCTGATCCAGCGCGTCGCCTCGATGAAGTCGACGCCGTAGTTGTTGTGCTCCTCCATACCAGTGGCGATGGCGAAGATGTTCGGGTCGAAAATGATGTCTTCCGGCGGGAAACCGACCTGCTCGACCAGAATTTTATAGGCCCGCGCGCAGATCTCGGTCTTGCGCTCGAAAGTATCGGCCTGACCCTTCTCGTCGAAGGCCATGACGACGACTGCCGCGCCGTGGCGACGCACAATCTTCGCATGTTCGATGAAAGACTCGACACCTTCCTTCATCGAGATCGAGTTCACGATCGGCTTGCCCTGAACGCACTTCAGGCCGGCCTCGATCACCGCGAACTTCGACGAATCGACCATGACCGGCACCTTGGCGATGTCCGGCTCCGAGGCGACCAGATTGAGAAAGGTGATCATCGCCTGCTCTGAATCGAGCAGACCTTCATCCATGTTGACGTCGATGACCTGCGCGCCGTTCTCGACCTGCTCGCGCGCGACGGTCAGCGCGGCGGTGTAATCGCCCGCCGTGATCAGCTTGCGGAATTTCGCGGAGCCGGTGACGTTGGTGCGCTCGCCGACATTGACGAAGGGAATGGCGGGCGTGAGCGTGAACGGCTCGAGGCCCGACAGCCGCAACTGCGGTGCAATCTCCGGCAGCTTGCGCGGCGCCTTGCCGGCAACGGCCTTGGCGATGGCGGCGATATGATCGGGCGTCGTGCCGCAGCAACCGCCGACGACATTGACGAGGCCGGCCGCGGCGAATTCCTCGAGCAGGCCCGCCATGTATTCCGGGCTCTCATCGTAATAGCCGAATTCGTTCGGCAGACCGGCATTCGGATAAGCGCAGACAAAGGTGCCGGCGACGCGGCCGAGTTCGGCGATGTGCGCGCGCATTTCGGTCGCGCCGAGCGCGCAGTTGAGGCCGACGGTGACGGGCGCGGCGTGGCTCACCGAATTCCAGAATGCTTCCGGCATCTGCCCCGATAACAGGCGGCCGGAACGGTCGGTAATCGTGCCGGAGATCATCACCGGCACGTCACGGCCGAGTTCTTCGCAGACTTCGGCGATGGCGTAGATCGCCGCCTTGGCGTTGAGCGTGTCGAAAATGGTTTCGATCAACAGCAGATCGACGTCGCCCGCGAGCAGGCCGCGCACCTGTTCGCTGTAGGCTTCGCGCAGCTGGTCGAAGGTGATGGCGCGGTAGCCGGGATCGCTGACGTCCGGCGAGATCGAAGCGGTGCGGTTGGTCGGACCGAGCGCGCCGGCGACAAAACGGCGGCGGCCGTCTTTCTCTTCGGCCAGACGCGCGGCCTCGTGCGCCAGCGTAGCGCCGGCATGATTCAGTTCGTAGGCGATACGCTCCATGCCGTAGTCGGCCTGAGCAATCGTCGTAGACGAGAACGTGTTGGTGGAAACGATATCCGCGCCAGCGAGAAAGTACTTCAGATGGATTTCGCGGATCGCGTCGGGGCGGCTCAGGTTGAGCAGATCGTTGTTGCCGCGCACGTCGCGGTTCCAGGCGTCGAAGCGCGCACCGCGATAGCCCTGCTCGTCGAGCTTGAGCTCCTGAATCATGGTGCCCATGGCGCCGTCGAGCACCAGAATGCGCTCCTTCATCGCCTTGAGGAACGCTTCGCGGACGCTTGGATTCGACACAGTCACTTCATGCACTCCGTCACGCCGCCTGATCCACCGCCGGGCGCAGGCCCAACAGATGGCAGACCGCGAACACAAGGTCGGCGCGGTTCATGGTGTAGAAATGGAAATTGGTGACGCCGCGATCCACGAGATCGAGCAC
>DASYCM010000282.1:0-7859 GCA_036500165.1 Pseudolabrys sp. | reverse complement strand
ATCGGCACCGCGATCATGTCCTGCTCCAGCCTTTCGCCGTAGCGAATGCCAGCGTCGCAGCCGGTCGCGAGCACATCGATGAAGCTCTCCTCGGCGATCACCTCCATGCGAATGTCCGGATAGGCGGCGAGAAACGCAGGGACGATGTCCGGTAGAACGAGACGTGCCGCACTGACCGGCACATTCAGTCGCAATGTGCCCGCCGGCTTGTCGCGAAAACTAATCACGGCATCGAGCGCTGCTTCGACCTCGGTCAACGCCGGATCGAGCCGCGCGAGCAGACCCTGCCCGGCTTCCGTGAGCAGCACGCTACGCGTGGTGCGGTTGATGAGGCGGACGCCGAGTTTGGTCTCGAGCCGGCGGACTGCCTCGCTGAGCCGTGAGGCGCTTGTGCCGCTCGCGCGGGCGGCTTCTCGGAAGCCCTTGGCCCGCGCTACCGCCACGAAAGCGTTGAGATCGTCGAGGTCTGCCACTGTTCTATATTCCGCACAGTACTGTCTTGATTGTACCTATTATCCGGGATGCATGCGAGGAGTATGTCGATGGTCTTTGAAGGAAAGACATCATGCCAACACTCGAAAAATCCGGCACTTACACCCTCGGCGACCGCAAAGTTAAGCGGCTCGGCTACGGCGCCATGCGGCTCGCGGGCCCCGGCGTCTTCGGTCCGCCGAAGAATCGGAACACGGCGATCACCGTGCTGCGCGAGGCCGTCGCGAGCGGCGTCGACCATATCGACACCAGCGACTACTATGGCCCGTACGTCACCAACCAGCTGATCCGAGAGGCGCTGCATCCCTATCCGAAAGATCTGGTCATCGTGACCAAGATCGGCGCCCGGCGCGGCGAGGACAAATCGTGGATACCCGCTTTCTCAGCGGAAGAGCTGACTAAAGCCGTGCATGACAATCTGCGCAATCTCGGCATCGACGTGATCGACGTCGTCAACTTGCGAGCCATGTTCGACGCGCACGATCCGGCGGAAGGTTCGATGGAAGCGCCGCTCACTGTGCTGGCGGATTTGCAACGCCAGGGGCTCATCCGCCATATCGGCTTGAGTAATGTGACGGCAAAGCAGATCGCCGATGGACGCAAGATCGCGGACATCGTTTGCGTGCAGAACATGTACAACATCGCGCAGCGCAATGACGACAATCTGATCGACGACTTGGCACGGGAAGGCACCGCTTACGTGCCGTTCTTCCCGCTCGGTGGTTTCACACCGCTGCAATCGTCCACATTGAACGATGTCGCGAAAAATCTAAGTGCAACGCCGATGCAGGTGGCGTTGGCGTGGCTGCTGCGCCGTTCGCCGAACATCCTGCTGATCCCAGGTACTTCATCGATTGCGCATCTGCGGGAAAATCTCGCGGCGGCAGAACTCAAGCTGCTCGACGACGTAATGAAGGCGCTGGAAAACATCTCCAGCACCGCTACGCCGGCTCATTAAAAACAACGGCCGCCCGCTTCGGGGAAAGCGGGCGGCCGGAGCCGGGCAGACTTCTCAAAAAGGCGCGCGATAATCCAACCCAGAACCTGCGCGAACTAGTTTTGCGCAGGCGGTGCCTCAGGGCGATCGCGGCGCTCGTTCATGAACGCATCGAACTCGGTCTTGTCCTTGGCGAAACGCAGACGCTCGAGGAATTCGCGGAATTCACGCTGCTCGTCTTCAAGACGCTTGAGCGTCTCGTTGCGATATTCGTCGAAGGCGCGGTTGCCGCTGGTCGGCGCGCCACCCCAGAAGCCGCCGGATGGGGCATTGCCGCCCATACGTGAGCGCATCCAGTCCATCTTGCGCTGCATGCGCTCCATCTTGTGCTGCCAGCGATCCTGGCCGTGATATCCGCATCCCATACGTCCACTCCCAATTGCGAAAGCGAGGATGCAAAGACCAAGCGGCCAGAAGACCATGAATCCAAGAACCGTCAGGGCAATCCAAGCAGGTTTGCCGAACTCATCGAGCTTCGCGGTGATTGGCATTGTCAGCCTCGTGTGAATGTAAATAACATTTACATTAGTAGGGACGGAACGACCGAATGTCAACACCCTTCACATTACGTTTTAGGTCGGGCTTTTCACATTCCTGCAATGAAGTGGGATGCCTCCGGCGCTTTGCCAGAGGGCCGCCCGCCGCGCGACGATTCAGCGCGCGGCGTGTGGCTTTTCGGCGGGGTGGCGCGCTGGCACACAAACTCAGCCCTTCCACTGCCCCGCGACCTGACGGACCGCGACGTTGAGCCGGTTCCAGACGTTGATCAGGGCGATTGAGAGGAGCAAAGCGGCCATCGCCTTCTCGTCGAAATGTTCGGCAGCCTCGGCGAATATCCTGTCAGGCACCGGATCCTCGCGGTCGCTCAGGCGGGTCACGGCTTCAGTCAAAGCCAGCGCCGCACGTTCGGCTTCGCTGAAATACGGTGCATCCCGCCACGCCCCGACTGCGAAAATCCGGTCATCGGTTTCGCCTTCCCATTTAAGTTCCCGTGCATGCATATCGACGCAGACACTGCAGCCATTGATCTGGCTGGCGCGGAGATGGACGAGCTTGACGACCTTGAGTGGCAGGCCACCCACCTCTGTCGCCCTGTTCGCTGCGAGTAAAGCCTGCCGCGCATCCGGCAGGATCAAAGCCGGGTTATTCATTCGAGCTTGCATCGTCGGTCTCCTTCAAATGTGACAATGACGGTTCCGAGACCGGGCCAATTGTTGTCACATCGGCGGGGTTTCGTTCGTCATGGCACTGACGGACCACGACCGGAGTATGTGACCATGGACGAGAAAAAATTTCTGGCTGAACGCTTCGAGGCCAACCGCACTCATCTGCGCGCGGTCGCGTTCCGGATGCTCGGCTCCGCCGCCGAGGCGGATGATGCCGTGCAGGAAGGGTGGCTGCGGCTTGCCCGTAGCGACACCAGTGACGTCGGCAACCTTGGCGGCTGGCTGACGACGGTCGTGGCGCGCGTCAGTCTCGATATGCTGCGGTCACGCAAGTCGCGACGCGAAGAAACGATCGACACGGACACGCCCGAGCCCGTCGCCTCCGCCGAAACCGACCACGACATGCTGATGGCGGAATCGATCGGCCTCGCACTACTGGTCGTTCTCGACACGTTGGCGCCGGCGGAACGTGTCGCCTTCGTGCTGCACGATATGTTCGACCTGCCGTTCGAAGAGATTGCACCGATCGTCGGCCGCTCAGAAGCCGCGGCACGTCAGTTGGCCAGCCGGGCGCGGCGCCGCGTGCAGGGAAAAGAGAAAACAAAGGAGCCGCCGCGCGCCGATCTCGACAAACAACGTCAGATCGTCGAAGCCTTTCTCGCCGCGTCGCGCGCCGGCGATTTCGAAGCGCTGCTCACAATGCTCGATCCAGATGTCGTATTCCGGCCTGACACAGCCGCAATGCGGATGGGCAACAACGTGACCGAACTCCACGGCGCGGAAGCCGTGGCGCAAAGTTTCAAGGGGCGCGCCCAGACGGCGAAGCCAGCGCTGGTCGACGGCGCGGTGTCGGTAACCGTATCGTTCGGCGGGCATGTGAGAATCGTGCTCGGCCTGACGTTTGCGGAAGGCAAGATCGCCGCGATCGACGCCATCGCAGACCCTGCACGGATCGCTGCGTTCGATGTCGAGACACTCGATGATTGAAACACGTCACACGCCAAATCAGGTGCGTTGCGCACCGCCCTCGATCCCGAGCCCGCGCAGATAAATCAGCACCGCCGCCTCAAGCAGATCTTCCGGCGGCATCGGCAGCGTGCGCCGAGCCGCATCGCCGCGTGCAAACAACGACGCGATGCCGTGTGTCATCGACCAGATATGCAAAGCCACCATCAGCGCCGGCGGCCTGCCCTTGGGCGGCATCTGCGCCACGAGTTTCTCCGCCGCTTGGCGCAGCACGGCGAATGCCGCTTCGCTTGCCGCGCGCAATTGCGGCTCGGCATCGATCGACACGCCGGCTTCGAACATCGCCGAATAGTAGGACGGCTCGCGCTTGGCGAAATCGAGATAGCTTTTGCCGAGCCGGTCGAAGGCCGCCATCAGGTCCGGCTCACCCTCGTCCCAGGCCGTGGTGAGCGCCTGCGTGAATTGCTCGAAGCCGCGCCGCGCGACGTCGGCGATCAACTCGTCGCGGTCGCGGAAATGGCGATAGGGCGCGGCCGGGCTGACGCCGGCCCAGCGCGCGGCGTCAGCAAAGGTGAAGCCCGCAGGCCCCTTCTCGCGGATCAGCTCCAGCGCCGCCCGCACCAGCGCCTCTTTCAGGTCGCCGTGGTGATAGCCGCGCGGACCGCCGCCCGATGCCGAACCTTTGCCCCATTTCATGTGAAGCGCATTAACATAAGTCTGGAGAACCGCCTAGTTCTTCACGGCAAGCGGAAGATCATCGAACAGTGTCGGCCCGCCGGGCTGCGCGCCTTCGATCGACAAGAGCTTCAGTTTAGTGACGACGCCGCCGGCGGCCGAGAAGCCGCCCGGTTTGCCGTTCGCCGCAAGGACGCGATGGCACGGCATGACCAGCGGGCACGGATTTTCGCCGAGCGCCTGACCGACATCGCGCGCCAGCAACTTGTCGCCGAGTTGAGTCGCGATCTCGCCATAGGTGATCGTCTTACCGGGCGGCACTTGCCGCGTGATGGCGTAGACCTTGGCGTTGAAGTCCGGCGTGCGCGAATTGTCGATAGCGATGCCGGTGAGATCGCGCGGCTCGCCTTTGAGCAAAGCCCTAATGCCGTCGATCGCGTCTTGCACTTGCGATAACGGCGCGGCTTCGACCGCCGACGGATAACGCTGCTGCACGCGGGAGCGCGTCGAAGCCTCGTCTTTTTTCGGCAATTGCACACCGGTCAGCCCGCGCGCGCCCCAGACGATGCCGCAGAAGCCGATGGCCGTGTCGAAGATGGCAAAATTCGTATCAGGCATAAGCCCAATATAGGGAGCGAACTCAGCCGGCTCCACCCGAATCCTGATCGGCTTTCATGGCAATCCGAAACGGCTTCGGGATCGGCTTGGCGCGGCCGCCGGAGACGAAAGCGACCTGCACATGCGCCTCGACGATCAAATCCTCGCCGCGCGTCACGCGCTGGTGCAGCGTGATCGAAGCACCCTTCACTTCCTCCGGCATCGTCGTGATCGTCAGCACGTCGTCCATGTGCGACGGCTTGCGGAAGGCGATGTCCATGTGGCGCACGACAAAGGCAAAGCCGGGCGCTTCCGCCGCCGCCTGCTCGAACAACGCGCGGTGATCGGCGCCGAGCAGCCGCAGATAATTCGTGCGCCCGCGCTCCATGAAACGCAGATAGCTGGCGTGATAGACGATGCCGGAGAAATCCGTATCCTCGTAATAGACGCGGACCTGCTGGACGTGCTTGCCGTCGGAGATGTTGCCGTCGAGATGAGCGCTATTCTTCATCACAGTTCTAGGTACCCTTTACCTGCGGTTCGCGCTCTAACATAATCTAGCCGCGAGATCACTGGCCAGAGTTCCTATGCATCACACTTGGATGTGCCACTGCTGCGGCAAACAATTCAACGAACTTGCGTTGGTTCGGGCCGCACTTGTCCCCGATCCTTGGCTCGCCTTAAGCGACACCGAACGAGAGACTCGGGGAAACATCAATAAAGATGTTTGCATAATCGACCGAGAACAATTCTATGTCCGAGGTTGTTTGGATGTTCCCATTATAGATCACGATGAAGTATTCAGTTGGGGAGTTTGGGTTTCGGTCTCGAGGGAAAAGTTCGTCCACATAAACGACATGTGGGACGCCAAAATTCCAAGTGACGAACCACCGATTTTTGGTTGGCTATGTAATAACATTGAAAATTATCCGGCAACGTACGGCCTGAAGACAAACCTTCATCTACGAAATCATAACATTCGTCCGTTCATCGAGCTTGAGCCCACCGACCACCCGCTCGCGATCGAGCAGAGAGAGGGCATCACTCTGCGACGCGTCGAGGAAATTATCGCCGCCACACGAACGCACTGAAGCGTCCCGGGCAGCTATCACTGCCCTCGCGCCAGCGGCAGAATGTGATCGCGCGTCAGCGGCGCGTAGTCGAGCGCAGGCAGCGCGCGCGGATCGACCCAGACCATTTCCTCGATCTCGGCCTTCGGTTCGATATCGCCTTCGACATCGACCGCGTAGACCGCGGCCTGCACACGGAAGCCCGGCTCGTTCGCAGCCTGACATTCGAACACGCCGAGCGGCCGCGCGCTGTTTTCGGTGACGCGGCAGCCCAGTTCCTCGACGACCTCACGCGACAGCGCGGCGACGTCGCTTTCGCCGGCGTCACGCTTGCCGCCCGGCTGCATGAAGGCCGCCGTGCCGCGTTTGCGCACCAGCAGCACATGCCCCTGCTCGTCGCGGATCAAGGCTGCGACGACGCTGATGACGCGCTCGCTCATTCCTCGTCTCCGGAAAACAGACCGGACTGCGATGCATCGCGCTTTGGCTCTTCCATCTTCAGATGCTTGAACGCGGCGGACGTCAACAGACGGCCGCGCGGCGTGCGCTGCAGGAAGCCTTTCTGGATGAGGTATGGCTCGATAATGTCCTCGATGGCGTCGCGCGGCTCGGACAGGCCAGCGGCAATCGTCTCCACGCCGACGGGTCCGCCGCCGTAATTCTCCGCGATCATCCTGAGATAGCGGCGGTCCATGGCGTCGAGACCGGCAGCGTCGACTTCGAGCGCCTGCAACGCCTTATCGGCGATCTTGCGGTCGACCGCCTTGTCGCCGTCGACGTGGGCGAAGTCGCGCACGCGGCGCAGCAGGCGTCCGGCAATGCGCGGCGTGCCGCGCGCGCGGCGTGCGATCTCGTTGGCGCCGTCCGGCGTCATGCCGATGCCGAGCACGCGGGCGCCGCGATTGACGATCAGCTCGAGTTCCTCGACGGTGTAGAAATTCAGCCGCACCGGAATGCCGAAGCGGTCGCGCAGCGGATTGGTGAGCAGCCCCGCACGCGTCGTCGCACCGACGAGCGTGAACGGCGGCAGATCGATCTTCACGGAACGCGCGGCCGGCCCCTCGCCGATGATGAGATCGAGCTGGAAGTCCTCCATCGCCGGATAAAGGATTTCCTCGACCTGCGGGCTAAGGCGATGGATTTCGTCGATGAACAGAACGTCGCGCGCTTCGAGGTTGGTGAGGAGCGCTGCGAGATCGCCGGCTTTGGCGATGACAGGACCGGACGTGGCACGGAAGTTGACGCCGAGTTCACGCGACACGATCTGCGCCAAAGTCGTCTTGCCGAGGCCCGGCGGGCCAACGAACAGCACGTGATCGAGCGCCTCCTGGCGCGAACGCGCTGCCTCGATGAAGACGGAGAGGTTCGCGCGAGCTTTTTCCTGCCCGATAAATTCGGACAGCTTCTGCGGACGCAAGGATGAGTCGACGTCGTCGTCGCGTTTGTCGGCGGCAACCAGGCGGGGCGGCGTCATGTCATGCCCCGGTGATATTTGTTCGGCAGCAATTCGCCGATGGTGACGGCGTCCGGTCCTTGCTTGCCGTTCGGCACGATGACGCGCGCCTTGGCGTCGTAGTCGTGGATCAGTTCGCGGCAGGCGCCGCACGGCGACACCACGGCAATATCGCCGGGTTCGCCGGGCTTCGGGTGACGCACGGCGACGATGGTCTCGATGCCCTGGTCGCCCTTCTCCGTCAGCGCCGTGCCGATGGCGACCGCCTCGGCGCAGACTGCGCCACGCCCGACATAGGCGTCGAGATTGACGCCGACGATGACACGGCCATCGCGCGTGCGCATCGCCGCGCCGACCTCCTGCCAGTCGTTGCGGTAGCGCGACTTGATCGCCTTGGTCGCGGCGTCGATCAATTCCTGATCCTTGTCGGTCAGCTTGGTCAT
>DASYCM010000281.1:0-6056 GCA_036500165.1 Pseudolabrys sp. | reverse complement strand
GCGTCGGTCTGGATGTAATTATCGTACGGTCCGGAGTTGATGTCGCGGTTGCGCGCCGACACGATGCCGGCGGTCACGGTGCCACCGAGGCTGAACGGATTGCCGATCGCGATGACCCATTCACCGAGCCGCAGTTTGTCGCTGTCGCCGAACTTCACCGCCTTGAGCGGCGTCGGCGACGAAACCTTGAGCAGCGCGAGATCGGTCTTGGTATCGCGACCGAGCACCTCGGCTTTCAGCGTCGTGCCGTTGTTCAGGATGACGCTGACTTCGTCGGCATCGGCGATAACGTGATTGTTGGTAACGACGAAGCCCGCCGGATCGATGATGAAGCCCGAGCCGAGCGAGTTCACGCGACGCGGCGTGCTGCCCTCGCCATTGCCCTGGCGTCCCGGAGCACCCTGCTGACCGCCAGGTCCACCCTGACCGCCGCGCCGGTTCTTGAAGAATTCGTCGAAGAATTCCTCGAACGGCGAGCCCGGCGGCAACTGCGGCATTGCGCCGCCCCCGGAGATATCGACGGTCTGTTTGGTCGAGATGTTGACGACGGCGTCGATCACGGCTTCGGCCGTATCGGCGATATTTTCCGGCCCACGCGCCAACGTCTGTCCGGCCATGAGCGGCCAAAGAATTGCAACGGCGGCGATAATCGCCAAAGGACCGGCGGAGAGCTTCGTCGTCTTGCCAAAGAGCGCGCCCATGGGCGTCATTTCTCCTGAAACAGAGGGTCTTTCACGACAGTGCCGCCGTGTTCGCGGCTAATCAAGGGCACCAAGGATCAACACAATGAGAGGCCGATTCGAGCATAAAAGCACGCACAGGCAGCAGAAGTAGAGGTTAGCTCCGCACCAGCCAGACTATCACGAGGCCGAGTATGGCCGAGCCGATGCCGATAATCCGCAAGGTCGGCTCGGGCGTTTCCAGCACGCTCGCGATCGCTTTTTTGCCGTGCCCCGGTAGAGCTGCAAACAACAGCCCCTCGATGACAAAGACCAGCCCGAGCGCGGCCAGAAAATCCGTCATAACAACCGCGCTCTCTCGTACGTTGAGCCGTTACCGTGCCGGCGCCGCAGAACCGGTCGATGCCGCCGGCGCCGTCGACGCAGCAGGTGCGGCCGGTGCCGCCGCACCACCGCGCGGCTTGCCCGACGGGTCGTTGAAGAAGCGGAAGAAGTTGGTGTCCGGCTTGAGAACAAGCCGGGTGTCACCGTGCTTCATGCTCGCCTCATAGGCCTGCATCGAACGGTAGAAGGTGAAGAAGTCGGCGTCCTTGTTGAAGGCGTCGGCGAAGATCTGGTTCCTGATCGAGTCGCCTTCGCCACGGATCTGTTCGGACTGCGACGTCGCTTCGGCGATCAACACCGTCACTTCACGGTCGGCACGCGAGCGGATCTCCTGAGCACGCTGGGCGCCCTGCGCGCGGAACTCCGCCGCCTCGCGTTGCCGCTCGGTCTGCATGCGCTGATAGACCGCCTGGCTGTTCTGTTCCGGCAGGTCGGCGCGGCGGATACGGATGTCGACGACCTGGATGCCATAACCGGCGGCCTCGCGGTCGACCAGTTCGCGGATACGCGACATCAGTTCGGCGCGTTGGTCACGGACGACGTGGATGAAGGTCGCCTCGCCGAGTACCCGGCGCAGCGCCGAGTTCAAGAGAATAGCGAGCTGCGAGTTGGCGCCCTGGATCGAACCAAGCGTCTGATAGAAACGCAGCGGATCCTTGATGCGGTAACGGGCGAAAGCGTCGACGACGAGACGCTTCTGGTCCGACGCGATGACTTCCTGCGCCGGCGCTTCGAGATCGAGGATACGCTTGTCGATAGCAATGACGTTGTCGATGAACGGCGCCTTCAGGTGCAGGCCGGCATCGCTAATAACATGCACCGGCTGACCGAGACGTAGCACGAGGGCCTGCTGCGTCTGATAGACGGTGAACAGCGACGAGTACGCGACGAACAACGCCGCCACGATCAGGATGGCGACAACGCCGCCAATGAAATTATTTCTCATTGCCGTGCTCCCGCCTGCGGTTGAGTACGCGGCGTGACGGCCGGCCGGTTCAGTTCATTGAGCGGCAGATAGGGCACGACACCGCCGTTACCCGACCCGGAGTCGAGGATGATCTTGTCGGCACCGCCGAGCACGCGCTCCATCGTCTCAAGATACATACGCTCGCGGGTAACTTCGGGCGCCTTCTGGTACTGCTCGTAGATCTTGAGGAAGCGCGACGTCTGACCTGTGGCTTCCGCCACGGTCTGCGACTTGTAGGCTTCCGCAGCCTGCGTGATCTGCGCGACCTTACCGCGCGCTTCCGGCACGACGCGGTTCTGATAGGTCTGCGCTTCGTTGACCGCGCGCTCGAGATCGGCGCGCGCCGCTTGAACGTCACGGTTGGAGTCGATGACCTGCGTCGGCGGATCGACTTTCTGCATCTGCACCTGCTGCACCTGAACGCCCGCGCCGTAATGGTCGAGCGTTTTCTGCATCAGATCCTGCACGGCGGTCTCGACCGTTTGGCGTGCGCCGGTGAGGATCGGCTGAATTTCCGAACGGCCGATCACTTCGCGCATCGCGCTTTCGGCCACAGCTTTCACGGTGCCTTCGGGACTCTGGATGTTGAACAGATATTCGCCAACGCCAGTCGGCTTCACCTTCCACAACACCGAGAAATCGACGTCGACGATGTTCTCGTCGCCGGTCAGCATCAGGCTCTCTTCCGGCACATCGCGCGTGGCACTGCCACGGCGCACATCGTCGACGACGCGCATGCCGATATCGATCTTGTTGACGCGCAACGCCTTCGGCGTCAGCACGGTCTCGATCGGATAAGGCAGGTGATAGTTCAGGCCAGGCTGGACCTCGCGCACATCCTTGCCGAAGCGCAGGACGACGCCAAGTTCGTCGGGGCCGACCTGGAAAACGCCGGAGAAACCCCACAGCACGAGCGCCGCAAGACCGAGAATGGCAAAGCCCTTGCCGCCCAGATTGCCGCTGCCACCCGGCAGCACGCGCCGCAATTTGTCCTGACCGCGCCGGAGCATCTCCTCCAGGTCGGGTGGCGTGGGTCCAGAAGACTGCGGACCGCCGCCCCAGGGGCCTTTACCGCCACCGCCTGAGCCAGAACCCCACGGGCCGCCACCGCCGCCCTGATTGCTCCATGGCATTGAAATCTCTCCCAGAACCGGGACCTGGCGCCCGGGAACCCAAGTATTGGCTATATTGGAAGGGGTTATAGGGGACGCAAGAGCAAGGCACAACGCGCTGTCATGCCGCGCTCCAGAGGGGGTTGTAAGGCCTAACGCCTCACATATTCGGCAACCGCGAAGGGCGCACTGTCCTCCGGGCCGGGGGTAATTTCCTGCCGTGACACCTCGCGCCAGACCGCCGGGTCGATGGGTGGAAATTTCACGTCCCCTTCCGGACTGGCATGAACATGTGTGATTTCGAGCCGCGCCGCGTTCGGCATCATGACGGCGAAGACGTCGCTGCCTCCGATCACCATGATTTCGTCGACACCGCGTTTCTGGGCATCCTGTCGGGCAAAGCCGATCGCCGCCTCGAGACTCGCCGTCAGCACGCAACCCGGCGCAATCAGGCTCAGATCGCTGGTTAAAATGATGTTGGTGCGGTCCTTCAGCGGCTTGCCGATCGAGACATAAGTCTTCCTCCCCATGATGACGGGGCGGTTGAGCGTGACCCGGCGGAAATGCTGGAGATCGGACTTCAGCCGCCACGGCAACTGGCCTTCGCGGCCGATCACGTTGTTCTCACCAATCGCGGCAACCAGGACGATCTTGAATATGGTCATGAAGATGCTCCGGCGAAATCGTGCAGCGCCTTGCCGGTTAACCGGCAAATCTTCCATTGGTCCATTACCTGCGCGCCGACCGACTTATAGAATTCGATCGACGGCGTATTCCAATCGAGCACCGCCCATTCGAAACGCGCAAGTTTGCCCTCGATGCAACGTTGCGCCAGTTTCGCCATCAGCGCCTTGCCAATACCGCGACCGCGAAACTCCGGCCGCACGAACAGATCTTCAAGATAAATGCCGTGACGGCCGCGGAAGGTTGAGAAGTTACGGAACCAGACAGAAAATCCCGCCGCCTCCCCGCTCCATTCCGCGATGTCGCAGAATACCTGAGGTTCTTTAGCAAATAGCGCAGCCGAAATCTCTTCCGGCGTCGCGTCGACCTCGCCTTGCAAATTCTCGTAGTCGGCAAGTTCGCAGACCAAAGCGAAAATCAGCGCACTATCGGAAGGCTGCGCAGGGCGGATTGAAAGGCTCACACCGCCACCATGGCTTGAAAGGTCCAGATGGCTTGAAAAGTCCAGCGGCGTCGCCCGCGGCGCGTGATCGGCATGACGGCTCCAGTTTGGCCGGTTGCAGCCACCGGCCCCGGGGAATTGCACTCGATCCTGATGTTGTTTCTTACGACGAGCCGCACCGGAGGAAAATGGCCTGGCGCCCTATTTCACGTTAAAATTGGCATCATCAGCCGACAAATCGTTAGCCACCCTGGCGGCCTCTGCTAGCATTGACCGTCCCGGCAAAACGTCCGGACAGCAATATAAAAACACTAGGGAGAGAGACGATGGCAACGCGCAGGGCTTTCCTGAGGGGAGCCGCCGCTGGCGGCATTGTATTTTGTAGCTGCGGCCTGCTTGACGCCGCTCGCGCGCAACAACCTGCTGCCAAGCGGCCGCCGGTCATGGTGCGCGGAAAGCGCGTCAAGACCATCGACGTGCACGCCCACTGCCTGTTCCCGGAAGCTGTCGCACTGATGGGGAGCAACGATCTCTCCACCGGAGGGCCAATCTGGGTCGAGTCGCGCTTCCTCGATGTCAACGAGCGCATCAAGAACATGGACAAGATGGCGATCGACATGGAGGTGCTATCGATCAATCCGTTTTGGTATCATAAAGACCGCGACACCGCCGCGGCCGTGGTGAAAATGCATAACGAGAAGCTCGCGGGGGTTTGCGCGGCGCATCCGGACCGCCTTGCCGCCTTCGCATCGCTAACTCTGCAGGCGCCCGAACTTGCGGTCGAAGAGCTGACCATCGCGATGAAGAAGCAGGGCCTGCGCGGTGCCGCGATTGGCGGCAGCGTCAACGGCACCGAGTTTTCAGATCCAAAATTCGATCCTGTTTGGGCCAAAGCCGAAGAACTCGGCGCGGTATTGTTCATCCACCCACAGAGCACGCCGCAACTTAATTCGCGCTTCAAGGGCAATGGCTGGCTGGCGAACACGATCGGCAATCCGCTCGACACCACCATCGCGTTGCAGAAGCTCATCTTCGAAGGCACGCTCGACAAATTTCCCAAGCTCAAGGTTCTAGCCGCGCATGGCGGCGGCTACCTGGGCTCTTACGCGCCACGGTCGGATCATGCCTGCTTCGTGTCCCCGCAGAACTGCAATCCAGACATCAAGCTGAAGAAAAAGCCGACCGAATATCTCAACCAGCTTTATTTCGATGCACTGGTATTCACGCCGGAAGCCTTGCGCCATCTGGTCGCGCAGGTCGGCGCCGGTCAGATCATGCTCGGCACCGATCATCCGATACCGTGGGAGCAGAACCCGGTCGACCACGTCTTCGCGACTAAGACGCTGAGTGACGCCGACCGCGCCGGCATCCTTGGTCTCAACGCCGCCAAGCTGTTCGGGATGAAGGCTGCCTGACAACCCATACGACGCGCATCGAAGCGCTGCTTACACCGCCACCATGGCCTTGATGTGCGGATGCGCGTCGTAGTTCTCAAGCGTGAAGTCTTCGTATCGGAAGCCGAAGATATTCTTGACGTCCGGATTGAGGTGCATCGTCGGCAGCGCCTTAGGCGCACGCGAGAGCTGCAGCTTCGCCTGTTCCAGATGATTCATATAGAGATGCGCGTCGCCGAACGTATGGACGAACTCGCCGGGCTTGTAGCCCGTCACCTGCGCCACCATCAGGGTCAGCAGCGCGTAGGACGCGATGTTGAACGGCACGCCGAGGAACACGTCGGCCGAACGCTGATAGAGCTGGCACGACAGTTTCCCGTTGGCGACATAGAA
>DASYCM010000280.1:0-7408 GCA_036500165.1 Pseudolabrys sp. | reverse complement strand
TTTTCCGAGGCGTCCTCGATGGCGAAGCGCGTCTCGTTGGTGAACTTGCAGAAGTTCACCTTGTGGCCATGCGTGGCCTTGCCGAGCATGCGGATATTGGCGCCGGCGCAGAACACATTATCCTTGCCGGACTTGATGACGACACAGCGCACTTCCGGATGCTCGAAGCGCAGCCGCTGCACCGCATCGTTCAGTTCAATATCGACGCCAAGGTCATAGGAATTGAGCTTGAGCTCGTAGCCTTCCGACAAGCCGCCAGCTTGATCGACATCCATGATCAGATAGGCCACGTCGCCATCGCGCTCGATGCGCCAGTGGCGGTAGCGCGTCGGATCGGTCTGGAAATCGATTGCAGTCTCGAATGCAGTCTCGAATGCAGTCATGGCGCTTCCTGGGATCGGCGGCCGCCGATATGCATTATTTTGCACATCATTAACACCGCTGCGCGCTTGCGGCAACGTCTACAGTGTTCACAATCTAGAACGCGTCTCTTGCTTTGGCATTATAGTGCATGTTATTTCAGAACCCATGAAATCCACACGCGTCAAAGCGCCATTAGCTACGCCCGGCCGCGACAGCGACGTCTATTTGCGCCAGCTGGGCGACCGCGTGCGCGTATTGCGGAACCAGCGCGGCATGACCCGTAAAGCGCTGGCGCAACACGCGAAGGTCTCCGAGCGATATTTGGCGCAATTGGAGTCGGGAAAAGGCAATATTTCCATTGTGTTGCTGCGCCGGGTGGCTCGCGCCATCGGCCTGCCGGTCACACAGCTTGCGCATGACGGCGCCGAGCCGCCACTGGATCTGGTATTGCTAACGCAATTTCTCGAGCGGCTGCCGCCGGACATGCTCGTAGAAGCCCGGAAGCTCGTGACCGAGCATTTCTCCTCGCCCACCGAGGACGTCCGCCGCAAGCGCATCGCACTCATCGGCTTACGCGGCGGTGGCAAATCGACGCTCGGCGCCCTGCTCGCCAAGAAACTCGGCGTCCCCTTTATCGAACTCGACCGCGAGATCGAACGGCGCAGCGGCGCGAGCTTGAGCGAAATCTTCGACATGTTCGGCCAGGAAACCTTCCGCCGCGCCGAACGCGACGCGCTCGATGACGTGCTACGCCAGCACCCCTCTTTCGTCGTCGCCACCAGCGGCAGCATTGTTACCGAGCCCGGCACGCTTGAACTGCTGCTGTCGTCCTGCTTCACGGTCTGGGTGCGCGCCGAGCCGGAAGAGCATATGAAGCGCGTGATGGCGCAAGGCGATATGCGGCCCATGGCCAACAGCGCACGCGCCATGGAAGACCTCATCTCTATTCTAAAGAGCCGCGAGCCGCTCTACGCCCGGGCGGAAGCCGCGCTCACCACCACGGGCCAATCGCCCGACCAGAATCTGGCCGAACTGTTGCGCCTGATCGCAATTCCCGATAGTCGCATCACGCGGCAAAGTGCTTAGGAACGAGATAATGAGCAAAGCGATCAAGACGGATGTTCTGATTATCGGCGCGGGCCCCGTCGGGCTTTTTGCCGTGTTCGAACTGGGCCTGCTCGACATCAAGGCGCACCTCGTCGACATTCTCGACAAGGTCGGCGGCCAATGCGCAGAACTTTATCCGGAAAAGCCGATCTACGACATTCCCGCCATTCCGCTGATCACCGGTAACGGCCTGAGCGAAGCCTTGATGGAGCAGATCAAGCCGTTCAATCCGACCTTCCATCTCGGCGAGATGGTGACGACCATCGAAAACATCGGCGACCCGGTTTTCCGCGTTACGACCGACGCCGGCAAGGTGTTCGAAACGCGCGCCGTGATCATCGCTGCTGGCGGCGGTTCGTTCCAGCCGAAGCGTCCGCCGATTGCGGGCATCGAGCCCTACGAGGGCAAGTCCGTGCACTATGCCGTGCGCAGGATGGAAGCGTTCCGTGACAAGAATTTGCTGATCGTCGGCGGCGGCGACAGCGCGCTGGACTGGACGCTTAATCTTCAGCCGATCGCCAAGCGGCTCACGCTCGTTCACCGCCGTGACGATTTCCGCGGCGCGCCAGCCAGTGTTGCCAAGATGCGCGCGCTGGTCGCCGAAGGCGCGATGGATTTGCGGATCGGCCAGGTCACGGAACTGGAAGGCGCCAACGGACAACTGACCGCCGCCAACATCAAGGGCGCGGACGGGACGATGACGCACGTCGAGGCCGACGCCCTGCTGCCGTTCTTCGGCCTAACCATGAAACTCGGCCCGGTGTCGGATTGGGGCCTTGAACTCGACGACGAACTCGTTCCGGTCGACGTCAGCACCTTCGAAACCAGCCGGCCCGGCATCTTCGCCATCGGCGATATCAACACCTACAAAGGCAAGCTGAAGCTGATCCTGTCCGGCTTCCACGAAGCGGCGTTGGCGGCGCAGCGCGTGCACCACTACGTGCACCCGGAAAAGCGGCTGGTATTTCAATACACGACGTCGTCGACCAGCCTGCAGAAGAAGCTCGGGGTCGCCTGATGCCGAAGGTCACGTTCATCGAGCATGACGGCACCACACACACGGTCGACGCCGAACTCGATTCCAGCGTGATGGAAACCGCGCTGCGCAACGACGTCGCCAGCATCGTCGCCGAATGCGGCGGTGGCTGCACCTGCGCCACCTGTCTCGTCCATGTCGACGAGGCGTGGTTTGGGAAGGTCGGCCCGGCATCGCCTGAAGAAGAAGAGATGCTGGACGCAGCCTTTGAGCTCAAGCCGACCTCGCGGCTGTCCTGCCAGATCAGGATGACGCCAGAACTCGACGGCCTCATCGTGCGCACGCCGTCCTATCAGGGACGCTAGCCGCCTCCCCTCGGATTATCCCGACATTTTGCGACGCGCGGCTGCCGGAACTCGGCAAATGCTGCTACCATTCGCTGTAGACCAGCTATTTTCTCTAATTGCGAGAAGGCTGGACAAATATAACTAAGTCATTATATTATGGTCAACGATCATCGAATCGAATGCGTCAGTTTCGAGGAGCCGCTGTTTGGCATTTCGGTCCAAACAGAAATCAGAGTGCTCAGCAAAGCCTTCATGCGCGTGATGCTGGGGCACATGACGAAACTGGATCGCGGCGAGATCGACCCGTTTCAACTTCAGCCGTGGCGACAATACGAGGAAATGCCAGTCATCCTGGTGCCACTGAACGACGAACTGATGATCTACGTCGTCGAGCCAACCGAGACGAACAGCGAGGAGACCACGAAGATAAACGTGATGTTCGCCGGGGTTCGATCGCAAGGATACCAAGGACTCGACGGAACCTGGGATGGCAGCGATGAAAGTCTGTGGCGCGACATCGTGGCAATTCGGTGCGATCTGCATTTTCGAAATTGAGTGGCAATAAATGGCAACTAAAACATTCATTGGCATGAAGAAACGGGTGAGCAGCGGGAACCGCGGCGCCCCGATATCCGGTCTGTTCGCTGTTGCCGAGCAAATGTATCCCGGCATCGAGCAAGAGGTCGGCTTGTCCAGCGCGGCACTTCGCGCCGGCGAGCTCGTGCGCGACATGCGCAAAGGCAATGGCTGGACGCAGACCCAGTTGGCCGAAATGCTCGGATGGGATCAGGTCCGCATGAGTAATATCGAGCGCGGCGAAGGAACGCGCGGACCGACTTTCGACGTGATGACAAAAATCGCCGAGGCTTGCGGCTATGATTGGCAGTTCACGCCGCGCGAAGTCGCCAAGGCCGTTCCGAACGAGAACGAGCCCGAAGATTTCGCCAGGCGCGCTATCATCCATCCCTCCGATCTTGATCCTTTTAACGGCCCCGATTTCGGCGAATCTGTCCCGGCGTTGGAAGCCGAAGCCCCGAGGTCCGCTTCACCGCTCCGGCGCGGTTTGGGTCAGAAGCGGATGCAAGGCAGAAGCACCGATGCTGAAGCCACCGATCCCTCAACAGTCTCTTCGCCCAAAGCGGCTGAGACTGATTAGACGACATTGATGTAAGGACCGGAGCGATGAGCCTCGAAGTCCTCAAGGACCTGTTCGGCTTGATCGGCAGCATTCTCGCCATCGTCCCCTTCATACGGGACTTCGTCCAACGCCACGAGGTTCATCGCTGGCGGAAATACGGTATCGCTTTTCCGATCTTCCGCGAGCGGACCGACCAGATCGGGAGCGCGGAAGAAGTGAAGCTGCGAGAGCCGAGCAGCACCGACATGAAATTTGTCATGATCGGCATTTCGCTCTTGATCGCGAGTTTTGCGGTCAGCTTCTACATCAGCCTGCACGCACCGCACTGACCAGTGCCGCTAAAACTTCACCCGACGGTCGATGAAATCGCTGACCAGCGCCGCGAATGTTTCCGGCGCCTGATAGGGCATGAAGTGTGCGCCCTCGTTCACCATCGCGAATTCAGAATTTTTCACCAGCGCATGAACGCTGCGCGACAGGTCGGGCGGCAGCAATGTGTCATGCGCACCAACGGCGACGAGTGTCGGCACGTCGAGCTTCTTCAGGGTCTCGGTGTTATTGGTACCGACCATGCCGAGCGCCAGCGAACCGTAGCCCTGCGGATTGTTCGAGCGGAAGCGTTCCATATAGCGCGAATAGCGCTCGTCCTTCGGCAGACCGTCGAAAGCCATGTCGATGACCTGCGGCAGCAGCGCTTCCATGCCCTTCTCGCGCACCAGCGCAAGACGTCCTTCATGGCGCGCGCGGGACGCTTCGCCGAGTTCGGTCGTCGTATTCGTCAGCACCACCCCGCGCACCACGGCGGCATCCGCCGCCGCATAAGGCGCGGCGATCATCGAGCCGATGGCACAGCCGACAACGACAACATCGCGCAAGCCCGCCGCCTCACGCACCGAGATAACGTCGCGGACGTGCTCGTCGACTTTCCAGTTACGGTCCGGGATTGGCGATTTGCCCGCGCCGCGCAGATCCATCGCAACGACGTGAAACCGCTTCGACCAGATCGCGGCGCATTCATCCCAGAACACATGGCTGGAGCCGAGCGGATGGATGAGCAGCAACGCCGGTGCGCCCGGCTTTTGCGCCGGGCCGCTCGTGACGGTGTGCAGGTTGGCTGCCACTAGAGCCGCGGCGCCAGCCAGTCGCAGATGTAGTCGATGCCGACCTGCCGGTTGTCGACCTGGACGTGATGATCGCCACCCTCTTCAGCGGAGAAGACCTTCAGTTCCTTGTCCTTCGAACCGACATTGTCATAGAGCTGCCTGGCGATGGACGGCGGCGTCAGCAGATCGTTGCCGCCATGTGCAATCAGGATCGGACACGTGACTTTGTCGGCGACGCCTTCGAGGGTGAAATCCTTCACCTTCTTCATCGCGGATTCCATGTCCGGCGTGCCGAGCACCCACGGCAACTGGAAGTGCGACGTGGCGGCCGCATTCGGGCTGGCCTTGATCTTCTCCCAGCGCTCCACCCAGGCGGCGTGATAGTCGTAGTGGCCGCCCCAGGCGACCACGGCCTTGTAACGCTTCTCGAACGCCACCGCGCGCGGCGCGTAGTAACCACCGGCGCTGTAAGCCATCAGCGCGACGCGATCCTTGGCAACGTCACTACGGCTGGCAACGTAATCATATGCCGCACCGGCCGGCACTTCGTAATCGTAGCGCGACGCCAGATTCCGCAGGCGCAGGGATTCACCCTGCCCCGGACCATCGATCGCCAGCACGTGATAGCCACGGTGGGCCATCTCCATGCCGCCGAACAGCACGCTCATCTCTTTACAGTTGTCGAGACCATCGAACATGACGACCGTCGGCGCCGGACCCTTGGCGACCGGCGATTTCAGGAAATAGGCCGCCATCGGCTTGTCTTCGTACTTCACGTCGACGAATTCGATGTTGGTGTAGCGGCGCTTGAAGCCTTCGTGGAAGCAGTGCAGCGCCTTCTTGTACATCGCGGTCTTCTGCGCGCCCGGTTCGATCATGCGCTCGCCGGTGTAGTAGTAATTGCCCGCGCGCAGATAATAGTTGCCCGCCGTGGCGTCACGCTTCTCGGCCGCGGCTTTGTCGGCATAACCCTGGATGCGCTCACCCATCGCGCCCCATTCCTCCCACCAGGCCTGCGGCTCGGTGATGCGGGCGTGCAGGCGCTGGATGACCTGGTCGATCTCGCCCATGGCCACGGAGCCGGTCGGCGCCATGCCCTTGCAGACGAGCGTGGCGTTCGACCACTGATAGTGGTCGGGGAAGCTGTGAATCCAGTTACCCAGATACGGCGTCGGATGTCCGGTCATGTCAGTTCTTGCCTGAAACGGTGTGAAGCAGTTCGACGAATTCGGGATCGGTCAGCGGCCGCTTGCGCCACTGCATTTCCTCGGTGAGCGCCTCGAGCATGGGCTGAATTTTATCGTCGGCAATGGACTCGCCAAGCGCCTTGGTGTGCAGACGCAAGCCGAATGGGCCCGCCCATTCGGAGAAGCCGACGCGGAATTTATTGCCGACATATTCCGGCTTGATCGGCACGAACATGAAGGGCAGCTCGGGATACTGATGATGCTTGTCGTGCATCACGACGAAGGCGTCGTCGCCGACCAGAGGCGATATCTTCGACAGAGGATGCTTCATGATATCGGCGATCATCACCGACGCCGGACGCAGATTCTCCATCTTGATGCCGGTGTCGAAGCCATAGAGCTGCTCGAGATGATAAGCAGTCTCGGCCAGCGGCACGTGACCGGTGCCTTCGCCGTAGCCATTGACGCCGACGGTGATGACTTCGCAGCCACCTTCAACGGAAGCGAGCGCAGTCGCCACAGCCATGCCGGCATGATTGTGCGCGTGGATGCCCAAAGCGGTTTTCGCCGGCGTGACCTTGCGCACGGCCTTGAAGATTTCCTTGTACAGCAGCGGCAAGCCGATGCCGCCGCCGAAGTCGTCGAGAATGATCGTATCGGCGCCGGCATCACCAACGATCTTCGAGAATTTCTTGAGGAACTCGAGATCGGCGCGCAGGAAGTCCTGGAAGTTGACGTTGACCTCGGGGATGCCCTTCTCGCGAGCGTAGCGGATCGCCTCGAGTGTGGTGTCGATCTCCTGCTGACGCAAATCTTCCATCGACATTTTGCTGTCGTTACCGCGGTGCTCGGCACAGGCGCGAAGGAACGTATCGGACGACGCGATGCAAAGAACTGTGCCGAAGCCACCATCGGCGATGATGTCGAGCGTGCCGAGCAATTGCTTGACGTTGAAATCGGGCGAGTTCTGATGCGCGCTGGTCATTGCCTCGGTGCGCACCTTGCGGCCGCAGGTGTCGAGAAACTTGCGCACCGCTTTCATGAAGGCGCGATCGCGCGGCTTGTAGCCGCCCATCTGAATCATCGGCATGTTCAGATCGTGGACAAGAATTTCCGCGATCTTCACGCACTCATCGGTGGTGAGGATGGTGCCTTCGAACTGACGGCCTTCGCGCAACGTGATGTCA
>DASYCM010000279.1:0-3249 GCA_036500165.1 Pseudolabrys sp. | reverse complement strand
CGTGATTGAAACTTGCCATTGTCGTCTCCGCGAACGGCACAGCGCTTAGCATCAAGCAGCGGCCGATGGCACCCGTGTCGCGAATTCTTTTGTCACCCAGTCGGCGAAGACGCGCACGCGCGGCGACAATTGGCGGCTGTGCGGGTAAAGCAGCGAAACCGGCATCGGTGACGGCGAAAACGCCGGCAACACTTCGACGAGTTCACCCGACACCAGGGCCGGCTCGATGTGATAGCGCGGCACCTGAAGCAGGCCGAAACCGAGCTTGGCCAGTTCGAAACTCGTCTCGCCGGCATTGACCGACACCGTCATCGGCAGCGTCACCTTGCGCAGCGCGCCATCGACCGTGAACTCCAGCGGGATGACGTTGCGCGTCACCGACGAGATGAAACCGATCATGCGGTGACCGTCGAGGCAGTCGAGCGACTGCGGCGTGCCGAATGTTGAGAGATAGCCGGGGCTTGCGCAGGTCACTTCTTTCAACATCGCGATGCGCCGGCCGACCATCGCACTATCGCGCGGCTCGCCACTACGGATGACGCAATCGACGCCCTCCTCGACGAGATCGACCAGCCGGTCGCCCTCGCCGATGTGGATGCGCATGTCGGGATATTCTTCGAAGAAACGCGGCAGACCCGGCAACAGGAAGTGCCGCGCCAGCGTGCCGAAAACATCGATACGCAGAAGGCCGTGCGGCTTGGCACCGGTAAAGGCGCTCTCGGCGTCTTCGATCTCAGCAATGATGGAAAGGCAGCGGCGGTAATAGGCCTCCCCGTCCGACGTCGGACTGACGCGCCGCGTCGTACGCTGAAGCAGACGCACACCAAGCCGCTGCTCTAGCTGTTGCACGGCTTCGGAGGCCGTCGAGCGTGGCAGACCAAGGTCCGCAGCAGCGTCGGAAAAGCTGCGGCGCTCCACCACCCGGGTGAACAGGCGCATGGCGTCCAGGCTGTCCATATTGTTCGCCTAATCCGAATAGTAATATCGCTTTAGACCAGATTATCCGCCATTCGGAAAGCGCTATCTCCGACCCATCAGCTTCAGCCAAGCCCCTTGGGAGAGTGGAAATGACCGGACTATCCAACAAATCTGCGACCAAAACAGCCATCGTCACCGGCGCTTCGCGCGGCATCGGCGCCAGCATCGCCGAACGCCTCGCTCGCGACGGCTTCAATGTCGTTATCAACTATTCCAGCGACGCGGCGCCGGCCGACGCGTTGGCTGCCAGGATCGGCGCCGCCGCGATCGCGGTGAAAGGCGACGTCGCTGACCCGGTCGCGATGCGTGCGCTGTTCGAGGCGGCGGAAGCGAAATTCGGCGGCGTCGATGTCCTCGTCAATAATGCCGGCATCATGCAGCTCGCGAATTTCGCGGACGCCACCGACGCGCAGTTCGACCGCCAGTTCGACGTCAACGTCAAAGGCACATTCAACACAATGCGCGAAGCCGCCAAGCGCCTGCGCAATGGCGGGCGTGTCATCAACTTTTCAACGAGCGTCGTCGGCACGCGCTTCGAAACCTACGGCATCTATGCCGCGACCAAGGCCGCCGTCGAAACCATGACCGCGATCATGGCGCGCGAAATGCGCGGCCGTGAAATCACCGTCAACGCCGTCGCCCCCGGACCGACCGCAACCGAGCTATTTTTGAAGGGCAAGCCGCCGGAGCTCGTCGACCGCATCGCCAAGATGAATCCGCTGGAGCGGCTCGGAACGACAGACGACATCGCCAATGCGGTGGCGTTTCTCGCCGGACCGGAAGGTGGATGGATCAATGGTCAGACGCTGCGCGCCAATGGCGGGATGGTGTGAGGGTTTAAGTCTGCTGCGCCGCCATCGCCTCATAGCGGCGGCGGCGCACATTTTTACGCCAGTTCAGCACACGCTGGGTGCCGCGCTCGGTCGCGCTCTTGAGCGACGCAATGAACATGAACGCCGTAAATAGCGCGCCGAGGATCCACAAGCCGAGATCGAAGGTCGTGAGCGTCAACGCAATGGCGCCGCGGCCGATGGTTTTCAGAATGGCGCGGGTCTTGCCGCCCTGCTTCTCGGCAAGTTTGGCGACCTGCGCCATTTCGCGCGGACTTTCCGCGATCTTCAGGCCTTCCAGGGCAGCTTTGGTGCCGGCCTTGGACTGAACGCGGCCGACGTCACGGGCGATATTCAGGAGACCACCGGCGCGTTCGACCTTCACCGCTTCGCGCGCGGCACGGATCGCCGCGGCCGGCTCCGTGATCGACGCGCCAGCAATCGCGCCCTTGAGCCGCCCCCAGTCGACGACGCCGCGCATCAGGCGCACCATGCTGGCCGCGAGATCGGTACTGAGTTGGCCAGTCTTGCGCGCAGCTTTTACAACCGACAAGCCCACACGCGCCGGTGCACCCGCACCCAACGTCGCATACGTGCCTGCGGTGATCGCGAGGCCGACGCAAGCAAGCCCCAGCACCAGTTCGTCGGCCTGCTGCCCGGTCGCGAGCCGCGTACCCTCGCGGGCCGCGTCACGAATATCGCCAAACACGAACAGGTCGCCGAGCGCCGTGCCGGCAAAGCCCGCCGCGTCGTTCGGTTCGCCCGTCACCAGCCCCATCGCGAAACTTTCCATTGCGTATCGGGTGGTCGCGGCTTCCGCGACAGCGGTATCGACCTTCGCCGTCAACGCCGAATCGAGCGCAACGTGACGCTCGTTCGCCAGCAGTACGAAACTCTGCGCCAGATCGGCATCCTTGGCGGCCAGCGCGGCGTCGATTTCGCGCTGCGCCAACGCGCCATCGAATGTCCCCTCGAGAGCGCGGCCCGCGATTTGCGACGGGTCGTTCTCGATTGAAAGTTGCGTATTCGCGTCAAGCCCGCGCGGCACGACATAGCAAGCGGCGGCGGCCAGAATAGTCGCAATGCACAGCGCTGGCGCCATGCGCCGCCGCCGGACAACGGGCGGAACGATAGCGCCAGAATCAACGACTATTCCCGGCGGAGCCAATCCTTGCGCGTCGCGCATATTTCGCCCGATCCCGTTGGGGATAACCCTAACCCGATTCGATGTTTGCCTAGAGAAAACGCGCCCGATTCACGGCTGTTCCATGACCGTCGCGCGACGGGTTTACGAACCCCGTGAAGGGTTTACGAACGGTGACACGGCGCAGCCGCCTCGCTATGGTGCGGCCAAAGTTTGGCAAGAACCAAGGACCGATCATGGCGGAGCACGTCGTCCCCCATTTCCATAACGACCCGGGCGTGCCGGTCATCGAAATCG
>DASYCM010000278.1:0-4165 GCA_036500165.1 Pseudolabrys sp. | reverse complement strand
CGAACCGCCGCAAACGCCCGTTTTCATGAACCAGGACCACTGGCAAAGGTCGTTGCGCATGGCGAATCCCATCAGCAGCAGCACCAATACCATACCAACCCGGAACCCGATATCCAGCGCGCGCTCGGGCAATGGCCGACCCCGGATCGCTTCAAAGAAGAAGAACAAAAGGTGGCCGCCATCGAGGAGCGGGATCGGAAACAGGTTCAAGAGGCCGATCGAGACCGACAGCACCGCAGTCAGGTTTAGCAATGCGCCAAAGCCAGCCGTCGCAACCTGACCGGACACTTGGGCAATACGGATAGGACCACCAAGCTGATCGGCAGATTCACGGCCCGTAAAGACACCACCGATGTAGGAGAACGTCCGGTCGACCACAAACCAAGTCTTATGCACGCCGCCGGCGAGCGCCGCCAATGGCCCAAACTTCTCAGTCTTGATATCGCCCGGCGCCATTGAGCGACTAATGCCGAGCACGCCAATGCGATGCACATTGCCGAAACTGTCCTTGAGTTCCTTGCGCTCGGGCGTCGCCGTCAGCGTGACGTGAACGCCGCCGCGTTCAACTTCGACCTTCAGCGGCTCGCCGGCGCTGACGCTGACGATGCGCTGCATGTCGCTGAAATTGTCTATTTTGTCGCCATTGATCGCCAGCACCAGATCGCCGGACTGAAAGCCCGCCGCCTGCGCCGCGCTGTTAGGCTGAATGGCATCGACGCGGGCGCTGGTGCTCTGCTCACCGACAGTCATCAGCATGATCGCAAAAATCGCGATGGCGAGAATGAAATTGGCGATGGGGCCGGCCGCAACCACGGCAGCGCGCGGACCAACCGGCTTGTGCTGGAAGCTGTCGCGCTTTTCCGCTTCGGTCATCGCCGCGGCCGCTTCGGTGTCCGGAACGCTGGCCTCGTTATCGTCGCCGAAGAATTTCACATAGCCGCCGAGCGGAACCGCGGAAAGCTTCCAGCGCGTACCGTAGCGGTCGTTGAAGCCAATGATCTCGGGACCGAAGCCGATCGAGAAAACGATGACTTTGATGCCACACCAGCGAGCCACCAGGAAGTGGCCAAGCTCATGAAAGAAGACGACAATCGTTAAAACGAACAGGAAGGGCACAAGGTAGCCAACGAGCCCCCCGCCGAACGCGCTCATACCACCCAGAATATCCATACTCACACCCTTAATCCCTGACGGTATGCGACTTATCGTTAGCGGAAGTTTACTAGGATGACTTTAAGGCAATTTCAGGCAAGAGGGCCAAGGCCAAACTTCTGGCAACATGGTCAACGGCGAGCGCCGCTTCGAGACTGGACGGCTCAGACATAAGGCCGCGCTTGGCCGCCGCCTCCAGAGCTGCCTCCACCAGCGCAGCAATGCCCGCAAAACCGATGCGGCCGGCAATGAATTCGGCCACCGCGACTTCATCCGCCGCGTTCAGCACCGTCGGCGCGGCGCCGCCGGTTGCCATCGCCTGGCGCGCCAAAGCCAACGCCGGAAAGCGTACGGTGTCGGCTTCCTCGAACGTCAGTTCGCGTACCTGTGCCAAATCGAGGCGCGGGGCTGGCGCATCGATCCGCCGCGGCCAGGCCAGGCAATGCGCGATCGGCGTGCGCATATCGGGCGATCCCATCTGCGCCACGACGGAGCCGTCGCGGAATTCAACAAGGCCGTGAACAACCGATTGCGGATGTACCAGCACGTCGATCTCGTCTGGCTTAAGAGCGAACAGATGATGCGCCTCGATGAGCTCAAGACCCTTGTTCATCATGGTCGCGGAATCGATGGTGATCTTCGGCCCCATCACCCAATTCGGATGACGCAGTGCCTGCTCCGGCGTCGCCGCCTTGATCTGTTCAAGCGGCCAGGTTCGGAACGGTCCGCCGGACGCGGTGAGGATCACGCGCTTGACGTCTTCGCGGCGGCCGGCGCCCAAGGCCTGAAACACCGCGTTGTGTTCGCTATCAACCGGTAGCACCGTCGCGCCGGTCGCCGCCGCACGCTTCATGAACAGCGCGCCGGCGCAGACGAGACATTCCTTGTTGGCGAGCGCGACGGTCGCACCACGTTCGATCGCGGCGAGTGCCGATTTCAGACCGGCCGCGCCGCTGATCGCCGCCATCACCCAGTCGGCTGGACGCTCCGCAGCCTCAACAAGAGCCCCCTCGCCCGCCGCAGCTTCGATGCCACTTCCCGCAAGCGCCGACTTGAGATCGCCGTAACTTGTCTCGTCGGCAACGACCGCGACCCGCGCGCCAATCTCGCGTGCGGTCTGCGCTAACGCCGCGGCGTTGCGGCGAGCGCTGACGGCTTCGACGCGATAAAGGTCCGGTTCGCGCTTGATAAGATCGACCGTACTCAAGCCAACCGAGCCGGTCGCGCCTAGGATTGTAATGCGGCGCGGTGTCGTTGCCGGTTGCGGCGTGGAACGTGCGAGTTGAGCTGGCGTCATGTCGTCACCACACCAGCAGGCCGCGCGCCGGCGCATCGAAGCCGCCCCGCGCCAAACCGATGATACAGCCGATGACCGCGGCGGCCCAAAATCCGTCGAGCCGATCCATCGCACCGCCATGACCTGGGATGAGTTGGCTCGAGTCCTTCACGTTGAATTTGCGCTTCACCCACGATTCGAACAGGTCGCCGGCCTGACCGCAGATAGACAACAGCAAGGCGACGCCGGCGATCGCAATCGTATTGAACGACCCGAAGAGTTTCGCCACCAGCACGGCAACGACCATCGCGCCGAACGTTCCGGAAACCGCACCGGACCATGTTTTCTTCGGGCTTACCGCGGGCATCAGTTTCGGTCCGCCAAGAGAGCGCCCACCGAAGTAGCCGAAAATGTCGGTCGACCACACGACGGCGAAGAGCAGCACGATCGACAGCAGGCCGAACGCCGGATCGCCGCGTAGGATGACGGGTGCGACGAACATCGCAGCCGCGTAGACGATGCCGGTCATGATCCAGGCCGGCCCCGACACCATCCTGGTCCACTCCCACGCCATCGCGAGCGCCGCTGCGGCCCAGAATAATGCGAAGGCCCAGCCGCCAAAGTAGGCAGCAGCAACCGCTACCGGCCCCAGCACCGCCGCGGAAGCAACGCGAAGCGCGAGATTGCTTTGAATGAAGGCCACGCGCCTTAGGATCCGGTCTTGGCGACGAGACCACCGAAGCGGCGCTCGCGCTGCCGGTATTCGGCGATCGCGGCTTCAAGCGTGGCGCGGTCGAAGTCCGGCCAGTTGGTCGGCACGAACACCAATTCGCTATAAGCCGACTGCCACAACAGAAAATTCGAAAGCCGCTGCTCGCCGCTGGTGCGGATGACCAGATCCGGATCGGGCAGATCCGGCGCGTCGAGGAAGCGACTGATTGCATCGGTCGTCACATCCGCGGGCTTGAGCACACCGCTTGCTACCTGTTCGGCGATAGCGCGTGCCGCGCGCGCGATTTCCTGGCGTGCGCCATAGTTGAAAGCCACGACCAGCGTCAGCGCATCGTTGTTGCGGGTGAGCTCCTCGGCTTCCGTCAGCAACCGGCCGATGTCGGGATCGAGCCCCTCGCGCTCACCGATGATACGAACGCGCACATTGCTCTTGTGCAGTTCGGCGAGGTCGTTGCGGATGAACCGCCGCAGCAGGCCCATGAGCTCGGAAATTTCCGTCGCCGGGCGCGACCAGTTTTCCGCGCTGAAGGAAAAGATGGTGACAATCTTGATGCCGATTTCGCCCGCAGCGCGGATGGTGCGGCGGATCGCCTCGACGCCGCGACGATGCCCCTCCGCACGCGGAAGCCCCCGCGTCGACGCCCAGCGCCCATTGCCATCCATGATGATGGCGACATGCCGCGGCACCTCGAATTCCGCTTTACCGTCTGACGGGGCTACTGGCTCGGACATCGGTATGGACCTCAAACCGTGAGGATTTCCTTTTCCTTGCCGGAGAGCATGTGATCGACTTCGGCGATGCCAGCGTCGGTCGCCTTCTGCACCTCAGCGGTGAAACGCTCGATCTCGTCCTTGCCGTGATCTTTCTCGAGCTTCTTGAGCACGTCCATCGCGTCGCGCCGCACATGACGCACGGCCACACGCGCAGCCTCCGCGTATTTGTGCGCGAGCTTGACCAATTCCTTACGCCGATCCTCGTTCAATTCGGGAATGCGCAGACGAATG
>DASYCM010000277.1:0-15483 GCA_036500165.1 Pseudolabrys sp. | reverse complement strand
GAGCCGGACCTAGCCTAATTCGGAAAATCTGATAAGTCTTTGAGGATGCGGGCGTAGTTCAATGGTAGAACGGCAGCTTCCCAAGCTGCATACGAGGGTTCGATTCCCTTCGCCCGCTCCAAACTAAAAATATCCGATTGTCCGGGACTTTATTGAGCCGCATACGGTTCGGGTCGCCTTTTCGGTGACGCGGGTTTTATCGGAAGAAGTCGCGTCTTGGCGACGAAGCGGTATTTTCGACTTGGTGTACGAAGGTTCTCTACCCGCTCACCACGATTTTACTTAATGCTCCGGAACGCCAATTCGTATCGGCGATTGGTCGTATCAGTTCTGTGTTCGGACCGTGGGGCGCAGCGCGCCCTGCGGCGATTTGAATGCAGGTGACCAGCAGGAGGTTGTAATGGGCAAGGCCAGTCTTACTTCCGTCCTTTTATCTCGTGGTACGTCTCTACTAAAACTCACTCTTTTAGTCGCAGGCGCGGGCGTCGCACTCGTAACGGTCTCGTTCGCCCAATCGTATGATCCCGATGTCGGCTCGGGCAACATCGTTGGCCCGGGCGGAGGCCCTGGCGGCATAGCCTATATGGTCCAATCGGACGGCAGCACGAACCGTGTTGGCGGCAGAACCGGGATGGTTGGTGCCGCTGGCCACGCTATGGCCATGGCTCACGGCGCGGAGGTAAAGCCCGGCGCTGTCCTTTATCGATCGGGAAACAAGCTGTACTTGCTCAACAACGAAATGATCGATGGTAAAATGGTTCAGGAGCACGCGAGAGGCTGGACGCAGTAGCTCTAAACGGCGTGATTCCTGGATACCCGCATGCGCGGGTACGATTGCACAAGAAAAAAGGGCGGTCACAGGGGCTGCCCTTTTCCATTTCAGCGTTCCGCTACCACTGGTCGACCGGTTAGTGGTTTCCGCGCCTGAGGTCGAAAAGAGCTGGCCTCCTTACTCTTCGTCTTTCCTCATCAATCGGCCCTGTTCGTCAAAACCTCGACGGGCGCTATAGAACAAAAGAAACATGCAGCCGCACCCGATCACCAGCGCGGCTATGGACCCCGCGACCATCCAACCTATAACCAGGCCAGACATCTCGACGTCACCCGCGCTGTTCCAGCCAATGACCATTGCGTAGAAAGTCAGGCCAAGAAACACCATCAGAATAACAATAAGAAAAATCGCACCCTTGTTCATGCGCAACTCCTGAAAAAGAGGGCCATCCTCTAAAGATACCGGCAATTCGGTGCTTCGAGAACTCTCATTTCGGCATGGTTGGGGGTGGAGATTTGATTGGGCAGCATTGCGAACAAGTCTGGCTCTTCGACGAAGCCTGTAAATTGGCGTGGGACAAATAATCCAGGACTCCGCTACGAAGCTTCGTCGTATATTTACGGAGGTATAATTGCTACGTGTTCGCTCACCAGCCTGATGGCAGAAATCCTTTTCTGAAGAGAGAACGATGAAATACAGTCTTCGTGCGTCTTGCACCTGCTGCTCGGCTCCCAATCTTGGCCGCCGTCAATTTTTAAGCGGGGCAACTGCCGCCGCTTGCAGCCTTGCCCTTGCCGGTTTGACAACGCCCGCGCTCGCGCAGGCCAAGCCGCGCATTATTGATGTCCACTCGCATGTGGTCGCGCCGGAATGGAAGGTTGCATCGAAAATACTCAACAAAGACAGCCCACTCCTGAACAACTGGACGATCCAGAAGACGCTGGACGACATGGAAAAGGGTGGGGTGGAGACAGCGATCACATCCTCGCCTGCGCCGCAGACGTTCGGTCTCGATCAGGCGGCCGCAGCTAAGCTGGCGCGGGAATGCAACGACTACGCCAAAAGGTTGGAGAGCGATTACAAAGGGCGGTTCGGCACCTGGGCGACGCTGCCGTTTCCGTATGTCGATGCCTGCCTTAAGGAGATCGAGTACGCCTTCGATACGCTCAAGGTCGATGGCATCGGCTGTTTGACGAGCTACGGAGATAAATGGCTAGGCGATGTAGCGTTTGAGCCAATCTGGCAGGAGCTCAATCGGCGAAAGGCGACGGTCAACACCCATCCGACGACCCCGAGTTGCTGCACCAATCCTGTGCCGGCAATCGACGACGTTTACATCGAATACGGCACCGACACAGCGCGGGCGATATTCACTGTGATCTTTTCCGGCTTCGGTGCGAAGTTTAGCGACATCAACTGGATCTGGTCGCATGGCGGTGGCGTTATCACGTCCGTATACGAACGCTTCACGGTGCAGGTGTTGCAGCGGCCGGTTTACAGGGACAAGTTTACGCGCCAGCAGATCGAGGCGCAGATCCGCCGCTTTTATTACGACACAGCGGCTATTCCGAACGATGTGACCATGTCGGCGCTGGCAAAGATGGTGCCGGCATCGCAGATTCTATTCGGCACTGACTTCCCCTATCGACGCGCCGACGAGTACGTCAAATACCTGCCGACCTTCTTCAAGGATGGTGATGTGGCCGCGATCGAGCGGGATAACGCCTTGAGGTTATTGCCGCGGTTGAAGGCTTAGGTTCGTCGGCGCTATAGGGCGGAGTGGCATTTCGCAATTGCTACCACGCGCCACGATGCTCAGGCACGCGGGCAACGAGTGGCATGGCCAGGATAAGTAGGGCAGCGGCCGCGACGTAGACCCAGGCTTGGACCTCGCCCGGAGCGGCAGAGCCGGCGATGATCGCGGTGGCGATCGAGACGCAAATGATCGTCCCGATTTGTCGGCACATGGTTCGAAGCGCGGCCAGCGTTGAGGCATTCTCTGGCGCGAGCATCAGACCTGCATTGCGGCCGGCTGGATTAACTATTCCACTGCCTACGCCAATCAGGAATGTCCCGCCCGCGAGCCAAACGTTGGGCAGAATGCCGCCGGTTGCCGGAAGGGCGAGCAGTATCGCTCCGGTCGCGATGATTCCACCACCGACGTAGAGCGGCAGTCGGTAGCCTGTGAGTCGGAGTACCATCGAGGCCACGATGGAGAGAACGATGGAGGCGCCGCCTTGCGCTACGAGCAGCGTAGCGGAGCCGAGTGCGCCAATGCCGTAGCGATTGGCAGCGTAGAGCGGTACGAGGGCGACCGCGCCGCTGCACACACCGCCGTAGAGCACGTTGAAAACATTGATTGCGGCGAAACCGGACCCGTAGATGAAGCGCGGCAGGATGAAAGGCTCTGGCTGGTAACGAATGCGCCGGAGGAATAGTCCGAGCGAGACGATCGAGACGGTCATCGGCACTGCAAATGAAGCCGGCCAGAGTCGCCAATCTTGCCCGCTCAGCGAATTAGCGGCGAGCATGCCGGCAAGAAGACCAGTACCGAGCTGGATCATGCCGACGGCGTCCATGCTCCGGGATTTCTTCGCTCTCGGCTGGTCCCGTGGGATGTAGTAAAGTCCCGCTCCGACGATTGCCAATCCAATCGGCACATTGACAAAGAACACACCGCGCCAATCCCAGTACTCGACGAAAAATCCTCCGAATATCGGACCAGTCATTGAGCCGACAGCGAAGGCGCTGCCGAACAGGCCGAGTGCCCGGTCACGGGCGTTCCCGAAGTGATTGACAATGATGCCGGTCGCTGCGGGCGTGAAACCTGCGCCCCCAGCCGCTTGAACAGCGCGCAATGCGATGAGCGCGTAGATGTTGTCGCAGAGGCCGCAAAGCAGAGACGCAGCGGTAAAGGCGGCAACGGAGCAGAGAAAGACCCGCCGGTTGCCATAGCGTTCGCTTAGTCGCCCGCTAATCGGCAGCATCAACACGATTCCGAACGAATAGGCCGTGATTGTCCAGCCCGCCCGGTCGACCGTCGTGTTGAGCCCACGCTGCAAGGCATGTAGCGCCGTCGCGACGATCGTCGAGTCTATCGCCGATACCAGCAGCGCAGAAATGACAATAATAAAGACTGGCGCGCGGCGGACAGGCCGGCTCTCATTGGTCGCGCGCGTATTTGGCTCATCGTGCATCTTTTTACGCCTTGTGTTCCGGCCTGGATATGAATCGGCATGGTGCCGCAACGCAAGAGGCGTTGCGGTCTGACGAGATACTTAGCATCATCGACGCTGGCTTACGGTTTGCCGCTTTCGAACTCGGCCAGTAAGCCGCGCAAAAGCGGTCCGATACGTTTGAGTTCGTCGCGGTGCGCGACACTGAGATCCCGCAGCAGCGCCTCGGCCTTCGGCGTCAAATCCAGGAGGACCTGACGCCTGTCGACGGGGCCCTGGCGGCGGCGAACGAACCCCTTCGCGGCAAGGCGATCGACCAGTCCGACGGTGCTGTGATGCCGTATCGTCAACCGCTCCGCGAGCTCTCCCGTCGTGAGTTGATCGGTACCGGCGTGTCCCTTGATCGCGAGCAGCGCCTGATGCTGCTGCGGCGTGAGGCCTGCTTGTTCGGCGGCATCCTCGCTGAAGACGAGAAATTGCCGCAGCAGATATCGGAACTGCGCCAGCCGCGCGTAGTCAGCCTGGCGCAGATCCGCACTACCGGTGCCACGGACCCTCTTTTTACTCACGGCCAGCATGTCCCGAGGGGCCTTCCAAAATATCGCATTGCGATATAAAGGCTGACCCTCGATCGCCGATTGCCTTCAAGGTCCCCGCCATATGCAAGCCAGCTCCGCCCCATCGCCAACACCCGATCTCCAAAAGCACTCGCATCATATGCCTGATCGCCTTCGGGATTTCACTGCCGACTGGCGCCTCCTGCTTCTGGCGCTAATGGCACTCGTGGTCGGGACCGGTGGCGCCGCGGCGGCGTGGGCCTTGTCAAATCTGATCAATCTCGCAACCAATCTTGTATATTTCGGCCGTATCAGCGCGGCGCCGGCTTTGATCACCGATAATTCACTCGGGTTTTGGTCGGTTCTGGTGCCGGTCGCCGGCTGTCTCGTCATTGGCCTGATGGCCCGCTTTGGGTCGGAGAAAATCCGGGGACACGGTATCCCGGAGGCCATGGAGGCGATCCTGATCGGCCGCAGCCGCATCCAGGCGAAGGTTGCCCTGCTCAAGCCGATATCATCCGCCATTTCGATTGGAACGGGCGGACCCTTCGGCGCGGAGGGACCTATCATCATGACGGGTGGGGCTTTCGGCTCGCTATTCGCACAGTTGTTCCACCTGACCAATGCCGAGCGCAAGACGCTACTCGTCGCCGGCGCTACGGCCGGCATGTCGGCGACCTTCGGCACGCCGATCGCCGCCATGTTGCTAGCGGTCGAATTACTGCTTTTCGAGTGGAAGCCTCGCAGCTTCGTGGCGGTCGCGATCGCTTGTGTCGTGGCCGCTGCCTGGCGGCCGTGGCTCCTGGGTGCCGAGGTGCTCTTCCCGATGGCGAGCACTCCCGCTCTGCCTGTGTTCGGTCTGCTGCTTGCGGCCGGTCTTGGTTTGTTATGCGGGCTTGGTTCAGGCCTTCTCACCCAACTCGTCTATGGCTTTGAGGATTTGTTCCAGCGTCTGCCCATCCATTGGATGTGGTGGCCCATAATAGGTGGCCTGGCGATTGGCCTTGGCGGCCTTGTGGAACCGCACGCTCTCGGCGTCGGCTACGACAACATAGCCGCGCTCCTGCACGGAGAGATGACGATAGACGGGACGCTCCGCCTGGTGGTGGTCAAAGCGTTGATCTGGTCGATCGCGCTTGGCTCGGGGACGTCTGGCGGCGTATTGGCGCCTCTCCTGATCATGGGTGGAGCTCTTGGAGCGTTGTTCGGTGCGGTCGCGCCGACGGGCGACGCGGGCCTTTGGGCGCTCGTCGGCATGGCGGCAATGATGGCAGGAACGATGCGTTCCCCGCTGACTGCCATGATCTTCGCGGTCGAGCTGACGCATGATTTTGGCGCGCTGCTGCCGCTCGCCGTCGGCTGCGTGGCCGCGCACGCCACCACGGTTCTTCTTCTGCGACGCTCGATCCTGACCGAGAAGGTGGCGCGCAAAGGCCATCATGTGACGCGCGAATATGTCATCGATCCTTTCGAAACCATGCGGGTCGACGACGTTATGGCGAAACCTATCGACACGCTGCCGGGCTCTATGTCCGTCAAGGAAACAGTGGAGTTCTTCACGGCGCCGGACGTGCCGAAGCGCCACAAAAGCTATCCCGTCGTCGATACCGATGGCCGGCTTCTCGGCATGGCGGCTCGCGCGGACGTGCTGCGCTGGACGCGCGAAGGGTGGCCAGAGGGGCAGACACTCGCGGACTCCGTGAGTGACTGCGTCAACGGTTTCAGCGACGAACTCGTCGGAACATTGGCCGATCGCATGGCGCAAGCCGACGTCGGGCGGGTGCCGATCCTCCGGCGTCCGCATAACATCGTCGTCGGCTTGGTGGCGCGGCGTGATCTGCTCCGCGTGCGGGCCGTGGCCATTGGCCACGAATCCCACAAAGAAGCTCTGATCAGCTTCCGCAAACGCATCGACGCGCAGTCGCCATGATGCTGCTGATACGAGTCGGTGTCGCTGAAGCTGTATGTGCGGGTTCGAAAATCGACCCAGGTGGACCCTAGGCCAAAGCAAGATTGAGGAAGGGCATCAACTCTTCTGGCAGATCGTTACGGCTGGCGATGGCGTTGGCCAACGGCCTGTCGGTTTTGGCGCGTTTGATCAGCTTGACGAACGCCATTTCGGATAGGCGAGCGTTGGTGTTGGTCACCAACCTGAGCACGATCTCCGGACTACCCCGCTCAATCAAAATATCTGTCAGTGTTTCGCTAGCGGCGCCGCGCCGCGAGATCAGCGCCAAATGTTTCGGGCCTTTCGCCGTCGCGATCTCCGAGAGCAGTTCCTCGCTCAGGCCTGGCGCAAATTCAAGAACTGGGCCCGCGACCGCGAGGTCGTCGTGCCGCGCCAGCGTGTTGAAAACACTCGCCAGGGAATGCCCCGACGGGGCCAGCCGCCCGCTTAGTTTGACCAGTGTTGCGTTGTCCGCCTTTTCCATCAGGCGACGAAACACATCGTCGAACAGCGCGACGTGTTCGAGCGAGAACGTCATCGAGTCGTCCAGAAAGAGATCGGCCACGCTATGAAGAATCTTTGCCTGACGCGCAACGGGCGCATTGCTGATCGTCGAGTCAAGTTCCTCGATCAATGAGAGAGCGGTCGATGTCATTCGCCTTGTCCCAGCCGAATAAAAAAGATCGGCCAAATATCAACCCAGTGCAGTATCGCTAAATCAGCAAAATACACTTAACGGCTGGAAAAACCGTCGGTAAAAAATCGTTGCGGCTAAAGAATCGTTGCTGCGATCAGGTTCCGCGAAAAACTTAATCTAGATTATTGATTTGCAATAACACTTCAAATCTAGGGCAAATTAAATCTATTTCTCATAGCCTTGCACTAGTTTCCGCTCGTGGACTCGCGCGATGCGGGTCCGGCCGCCCGCATGGGCCGGAGAAACGACCTCCACGGAGGTCCTTTAGACGCGAGTGCCGAATTCATGAACCAGTCAGCCACTGCCGAAGCCACCGCCGCCGAACTCAATCCGAACGATGCAATCATCGCCGCCGCCTCGCGCGCCTCGGCGACACAAACGCAATCCATCAGCTTCGCCATCGGCGACGATCAGTACGGTGTCGACATCATGGCGGTGCGCGAAATCAAGGGCTGGTCGGAAATCACCCACCTGCCGAGGCAGCCCGACTATGTCCGCGGTGTGCTCAACCTGCGTGGCGTGATCGTACCGATCATCGACCTGCGCTGCCGTTTCGGTCAGGGCCTCACCGACGCGACGCCCCTCCATGTCGTTATCATCGTGCAGATCGCCTCACGTCAGGTCGGCCTGCTTGCCGACCGCGTGCTCGACATCGTGTCGTTCGAGCCGTCGCAGGTTCAGCCCGTGCCGAAAGTCGCTAAATCCGCGCGCGCCGACTTCTTGTCCGGCCTCGTCACCATCGAGAACCAGATGCTGGCACTGATCGATCTGCCGAATTTGCTGACGTCGGCGGCCCACGAAGCCGAAGAGATGGCAGCGGCGCACTAAACCGCGATCAAGCCGGCGCATAGCGAACCAAGAATTGGAACTACGGTCATGAAAATCTCCGACATCAAAATTCTCTACAAAATCCTGTCCTGCTTCCTGCTGTTGGCGATCGTCGTGGCCAGCGCCACTTGGTTCGCAACGTCCCGTATGTCGATGATCGACAGCAACTACACCAAGATCATCGACAAGGATGTCGCCGCAGCTCTCACGGTAACCAGAGCCAGCCGCTCTTTCATCGCATTCCGTCTTGCGAATTGGCAGTTGATCGCCGAGACGAAAGAGGACGCAATGAAGAAGGCTGCGGAAGAAGCGGTCAGCGCCCAGAAACGCTTCCTCTCGTTCCTGGATGACACGAAATCGCTGATGCCGGGCTTCGAGCAGCAGGTCAATGACGTCCGAGGAAAATTCAACGCGGTATTGCCCGAGTATCAGGCCATCCAAACCCTCGCGCTTACGAACAAGAACGACGAAGCGGGAGCGCGACTTGATGGCCTCTCGGTGAAAGGCGCCGAAATATCGACGGCGATGAATACGATGTCCGACGAGATCGCCAAGGTGATGAACGCCGGCTCGGACGCGGCTACCGTCGTCACCAACCAAACGATCTTTATTACTTACAGCTCAATTTCCATCGCGATGGCGATCGTGATGACGCTTGCCTTCTTCCTGGTGCAGACCGGTATCGTCAAGCCGATCGGCCGCTTGGTCGTTGAGCTGAAGAAGCTCGCCGAAGGTGACTTCAACATCAAGCTCGACAGTATCGGCCGCAAGGACGAGATTGGCCAGATTTCCGACGCGGCAGAAATGGTCGCCGAACGGGTTGGCGCGACGATCGGTAATATCAAACTGTCGGCTACTGAAGTCACCAATGCTTCGGCCGAAATCTCGACCAGCACCACCGATCTCTCCCAGCGCACCGAGGAGCAGGCCGCGAGCCTGGAAGAAACCTCGGCGTCGATGGAAGAGATGACCGCAACGGTCAAGAAAAACGCCGAGAACGCCCAGCAGGCGAGCAGCCTGGCAGCCAGCACCCAGGACGTCGCCAATCGCGGCGGCCAGGTGGTCGCCAAGACTGTCGAGGCAATGGCCAAGATCGAAGATTCTTCGCGCAAGATCTCCGACATTATCGGTGTCATCGACGAGATCGCCCGCCAAACCAACCTTCTGGCGCTCAACGCGGCGGTGGAAGCCGCGCGCGCCGGTGAAGCCGGTCGCGGCTTTGCCGTCGTCGCCTCAGAAGTGCGCAGTCTCGCGCAGCGTTCGTCGCAGGCCGCCAAGGACATCAAGGACCTCATCACTAACAGCAACGGTCAGGTGAAGGACGGCGTCGAACTGGTCAATAAAGCGGGCCAGTCGCTGAACGAGATTGTCGACTCGATCAGAAAGGTGACTGCGGTCGTCAACGAGATTGCCAATGCCAGCATGGAGCAGTCCACCGGCATCGAGCAGATCAATAAGGCCCTGACACAGATGGACGAAGTCACGCAGCAGAACTCGGCGCTGGTCGAGGAAAATGCGGCGACGGCCAAGACACTCGAGCATCAGGCCAAGTCGATGGACGAGCGCGTGGCCGGCTTCCGTCTGCGTAGCGGTTCGGCAAACGCGGGTTACGCGAGCGCTGGCGGCTCCCACGTTGCCGCCTCTGTTGCAAAGCCGGCGGCGCCGAAACGTCCGGTCGCTGCTGCGCCGAAAGTGAATGCCAGCCGCGGCCCGGTCGGAAAAATGCAGGCGAACCTCGCCACCGCGCTCAAGCAGGAACCCGATTGGAAGGAATTTTAATGACAGCGCCGCGGCGCCGCCACCGTTATCGGTGGACCGGCCCGCGGCGTCCCGATCCGTTATTCTGACAAGTAAGCGAGAGAAACTCGATGATGGCCAAGGACATGACCACCGCAAATAACGTGCAAGGCAACGGCGTTTTCCGCCTCTTCAACGATCGCAAGATTAGCACCAAGCTGATTATCGGCTTTGCCTGCGTGCTCGCGATTACCGCTGCGATCTCCGTCAGCGCGTATATGTCCTTCGACAAGGCGGATACGGCCTTCCAGCAGGTTTCCTATTCGTCAAAGAACGCGGCCAGAGTCAGCGAGCTCGAGCAGGACATCACGTTCCTGCGTGGCGCGGCGCGTGAATTCGCGCAAACCGGTAACACTACCATTCTTGAACAAGCGAAGAAGCGGATAGTGTCGTCGCGCGAGGCTTTTCAGGCCTTGGTGACGGCGGTCAAGGACCCGTCGCGCAAGCAGCAGATGCAGCAAGTCGCGCAGCAGTTCGATGCATATACGGCCTCCTTCGAAAAGGTCGTCCAATATCGGCAGCAGGTGACCAAGCTTACGGCCGAGATATTGACGCCGAACGCCGACAAGCTGCGCACCATCGTTAATCAGCTCCGCACCGTCGGCGCAAAAGGCGGTAGCGCCGATCTCGTCGACCTCGCTTACGAAGCCAACGACTTGTTGGGTCAGCTCCGCGTCAATTCGGTCCGCTTTAACTCGCGAGGCGACAAGGAATCTTCCGACAACGTCGAGAAGTATTACGGCGAGCTGACGAAGACCATCAACAAAATAGGCACTTTCGTCGAAGGCCTCGACGAAAAAAGGATTTTTGACACGATCAAGGCTTCCAACGATGCCTATCGCGCGGGCTATGTGACCGTGTCGCGCGTGGGTATTGAGCAGCAAAAGCTCGGCATCGAGATGAACAAGCAGGCTGACGTGATCGACGCCGACGTCGATACGCTGAAAGATCGCATCAGGGATAACGCGAAAACCGTCGAGGACGACGCGCGCAACCTCATCGCCAACACCGAGTTCTACATTATCGCTTTCGCCATGGCCGCGTTGCTCTTCGGTTCTGTGCTCGCGCTTGTCATCGGCCGCGCGATTTCCAAGCCGATCATCGCGCTGGTGCCGGAATTGCGGAAGATGGCGGACGGAAACTTTAACGTCGTGATGTCGGGCCGCGGCCGCAAGGACGAAGTCGGTCAGATCGCGGAAGCCGCCGAAATGATCGCCGACCGCGTCGGGTCGACGATCGGCAACATCCGGGTTTCGGCGAAAGAAGTGACCAACGCCTCGGCCGAAATCTCGACCAGCACGACCGACCTCTCTCAGCGCACCGAGGAGCAGGCTGCGAGCCTGGAAGAAACTTCGGCGTCGATGGAAGAGATGACCGCGACGGTCAAGAAGAACGCTGAAAACGCCAAGCAGGCGAGCGAGCTTGCGGCCAATACCCAGGTGGTCGCCGACCGCGGCGGCGTGGTGGTTGCCAAGACCGTCGATGCCATGGCCAAGATCGAAGACTCGTCGCGCAAAATCTCCGACATCATCGGTGTCATCGACGAGATCGCGCGTCAGACCAATTTGCTGGCGCTCAACGCCGCGGTCGAAGCGGCGCGTGCCGGCGAAGCCGGTCGTGGCTTTGCCGTCGTCGCCTCGGAAGTCCGAAGTCTTGCCCAACGCTCGTCGCAGGCCGCCAAGGACATCAAGGACCTGATCATCAACAGCAACGGTCAGGTGAAGGACGGCGTGGCGCTGGTGAGCAAGGCCGGCGACTCGCTGCGCGAGATCGTCGACTCGATCAAGAAAGTGACGGCTGTCGTCTCCGAGATCGCGAACGCGAGCATGGAGCAGTCGACCGGCATCGAGCAGATCAACAAGGCCCTGACGCAGATGGACGAGGTGACGCAGCAGAACTCGGCGCTGGTCGAGGAGAATGCAGCGACGGCCAAAACGCTGGAAGGTCAGGCGAAGTCGATGGATGAGCGCGTCGCGTTCTTCCGGTTGCGTAACGGCGCGGCGGGTGACTCGTTCGAAGCCGATGCCGTCGATGAGCCACGTGTGTCGAGAGCCGCTGTGTCGCGACCGAAAGCGGCCGCGCCGAAACCCGTCGCCGCGAGCCGCCGTCCGGTCGGCCGCATGCAGACGAATCTCGCCACCGCGCTCAAGCAGGAGCCGGATTGGACGGAATTCTAGGACCGGCTGTGGGACGCAAATGACCGCAGCGAAACTCGTGTTTGCCGTCGGATTCTTCCTGGGTGCCGGCGCTCTGGCGTGGACTGCGGAATCTGCCGCCAAGGATGAAGCTGTAGCGATGGTCAAAAAGGCGGTTGCTTTGATTAAGCGGGAAGGCGGGGCCTTTGCGAAGTTTATTGGTGAGGATGTGAGCGAAGTCCCGGACAGCGCCAGCGAGAGCGATCTCAAGGAGCAGTCCGTGGCCGCCGCCAGGCAGCTCGGGCGTTCGGTGTAAAATTCCGCCTCGGTACGGCGCAAGTATCGAACTGAAAGGAATTCTAGAAGTGAGGCCCGTCATGCGTGCAAGGACTGGAAGTTCGGCGGCGGCAATGGTTCTGCCGGCTGACGTTGCCGATGCGTCCCGGGAATTCAAGTTCTCCGATGCGGATTTCCGCGACTTGGCGCAATTCGCCTATGCCCATGCCGGCATCTCGTTGTCCGACAGTAAGCGCAATCTGATCTACAGCAGGCTATCGCGCCGCCTGCGGGCGCTCGGCCAGTCGTCTTTCAGCGAGTATCGCAAGTATTTGTCGGAGAACGAGTCGGAACTCGAAAATTTCATCAATGCTATCTCGACCAATCTGACTAAATTTTTCCGCGAGGCGCATCACTTCGATCACTTCCGCACGCACGTCGCGCTTCCTTTCGTGCAACAAGCTCATGGTGGCACCGGCAAGCGGTTGCGCGTGTGGTCTGCGGGCTGTTCGACCGGCGAGGAGCCATACACGATCTCCGTCGTGCTCAAGCGCGAGATCCGCAACATCGACCAGCACGACGTGCGCATCCTCGCGACCGACATCGATACCAACGTGATCGCCAAAGGTGCAGCCGGCGAATATCCGGTGACGTCGATTGACGAAGTGCCGAAAACCTATCGGGAATACTTCAAGCCTGCCGACGGAGATCCGGACTCGCCGAATGTCGTCATGGGCGATGATGTCAAAGCTCTGATCAGCTTCGGCCGCATTAATTTGATGGAGCCTTGGCCGTTCCGCGGCCGGTTCGACGCCATTTTCTGCCGCAACGTCATGATCTATTTCGACGGGCCGACCAAGACGAAGCTCGTCGACCGGTTCACCCAGCAGCTCAAGCCGGGCGGCTGGCTTTATATCGGCCATTCCGAGTCGCTGATCGGATCGCATCCGGGGCTCGAGCTCGTCGGGCGTACTGTCTACCGGAGGCAGCCGTGAGCATGACGACCGCCTCCCGCGCACCCGCGGCCGATCCCGGCATCGTCGATGGCGCCAGCGCCGTCGCAACGCGCCGCTTTTTCGACACAGCCGAATCCAATTGGATGGTGAAGGTGTTTCCTGGCGAATTCTACGTCACGTCCAAGAAAGACGAAGTGCTGGTGACCGTTCTTGGTTCGTGTGTCGCCGCCTGCATTCGCGATCCGGTGCGCCGCATCGGCGGCATGAATCACTTCATGCTGCCGCACAGCAAGGGCGGCAACTGGGGCGGCGACCTGCAGTCGACGCGCTTCGGCAACTTCGCGATGGAAAAGCTGATCAATGAATTGATGAAGGCGGGATGCTCGCGCAATTCGCTCGAAATCAAGGTTTTCGGCGGTGGTAACGTTACCGACACGGCCAATCAGATAGGCACCGAGAATTCGCAGTTTATTCTGAAGTATCTCGAATCCGAAGGCCTGCGATACACCGTTCAGGATCTCGGCGGTCTGCTGCCGCGCCGTATTCACTACTACCCGGAGACCGGACGCGTCATTCGACGACTGCTCGGCACGAGCGAGTCGAAGGCGGTCGCCCGCGAAGAAACAGCATACGTCAGCCGTCTGTCGACGCGGTCGGTGGCGGGCGAAATTCAACTATTCGACGAATAATAGGAAACGTCATGAGCAAACCGGTTCAAGTTTTGATCGTCGACGACTCTACCGTCATGCGCCAACTGCTGACGATGTTGCTGTCCTCCGATCCCGAAATCGAGGTCGTTGGCACCGCGAGCGACCCGTTGATTGCACGCGAGCGCATCAAGGCGCTCAATCCCGACGTCGTGACGCTCGATATTGAAATGCCGAACATGGACGGCGTCACGTTCCTGCGCAAGATCATGGAATTGCGCCCCATGCCCGTGGTCATGATCTCAAGCCTCACGCAGGCGGGAGCGGAAATCACGCTCGAGGCGCTGGAAATTGGCGCCGTCGATTTCATCGCCAAGCCTACGCATGATGTCGCCAATGCCTTTGCGGAAATCGCCGGGGAATTGCAGACAAAAATCAAGTCTGCGGCCAAGGCGCGCGTCGGTTCGCGCCGCCCGCCCGCACCGGCGCGCCGGCCGACCCGGCCTGATCGTCCTGCGACGAGCAAAGACAAGATCATTGCGATCGGCGCTTCCACCGGCGGTGTCGAGGCCCTTAAAGCGGTGCTGATGGACATGCCGGCGGTTTGTCCGCCGATCCTCATTACCCAGCATATGCCGCCACGTTTCACCGCAGCTTTCGCGGAACGCCTCAACCGCGAATGTCCGATGACTGTTTCGGAAGCGGTGCATAACGAGATCATCGAGCCAAATCACGCCTATATCGCGCCGGGCTCACATCACCTCGAACTGGTCCGTGTCGGGGGACAATACCGCGTCAGCCTGAACGAGGGACCGACCGTTTCCGGACATCGTCCTTCAGTCGATGTCCTGTTCCGTTCGGTCGCCCGTGTCGCCGGCAAGGCGGCTGTCGGCGCTATCCTGACCGGCATGGGCAAGGATGGCGCAGCAGGCATGCTCGAATTGCGCAACTCCGGTGCCGTGACCCTCGGCCAGGACGAAGCTTCCTCCCTGGTTTACGGCATGCCGCGCGCGGCGTTCGAGTGTGGCGCGGTGATGCGCCAATCGTCGTTGTCGCATATGGCCGATGCAATTCTTGAAGCTTGCGACGAAGCGGCAAAGGGCGGTGCGCGAGCCGCTGATGTGCGGCACGTCCGCGCGAGCTGAATGAAAACGGAACGCTAGACGTGAATTTGGAATGGCGGTGAATCGATGAGCGACGTTGCAGGCGACACACTCTTGAAGCTGCCAGAGATCCTCGATCTCACTGCGGCTGAAAGTTTCCTCGAGATGGTGCGGCAAAACGCCGGTGCCAAGACTCTCTGCATGGACGCTTCAGACGTAAGAACGCTGACGGTTCCCTGCGTGCAGATTCTGCTTGCCGCGGCGCGAAGCCACACCGCCATGTCGATCGCGCGTCCATCCGAGGCTTTCGTCGGCGCCTTCCAAGATCTCGGCATCGATTGGATGCAGGACCTCAAGGTGAGCGATGCGCCGCCGTCGGCCGGCGAGGACATGCCGGTCGAAGAAGCGGCCCTGCCGACGGTCGAATCCACCGAAATCGCAAATAACGCCGAACAACCAGAGCTTCATCAAATCAGTGAGAACACCATGGGTAAGCGTATTTTGACCATCGATGATTCCAAGACCATGCGCGACATGCTCATGCTCACGCTGGCCGAAGCGGGCTTCGACGTTCTCCAGGCCGTGGACGGT
>DASYCM010000276.1:0-4395 GCA_036500165.1 Pseudolabrys sp. | reverse complement strand
ACGATGATGACCGAATAACCGAGACCGCCACGAATGGGGCCGAACAACTGGCCCATCGAATCGAGCATGTCTTCGGCAAGGCCGCAGCGTTCGAGGACGGCGCCCATGAACGTGAAGAACGGGATCGCGAGCAGTAGATCGTTGGACAGCACATTGCCGAACACGCGTCCGGGGATGGCCTGAAGGAAGTTCAGGTCGAAGAAGCCTTCATGGATGGCGAGAAAGCCGAACGACAAGCCGACAGCGGCCAGCGTGAAGGCGACCGGAAAGCCGATCAGCATCGCCAGCACGAGGCCGGCGAACATCAGCGGCGGCATCAGCTCCAGCGGAACATGCGGGAGGAACGACAGCGAGCTCATTGCGTCGGCCTCTCGTACTTGGCGTCAATGGTTACCTGGCCCTGCAGCGCGGCAATTCGTTTGATGGCTTCGGACATGCCTTGCAGCGCCAGCATGACGAAGCCCGAGGGCAGGACGAATTTGATCGGCCAGCGCACAAGACCGCCGGCATTCATGGAGACTTCGTTCACGGCATAGGCCTGATAGAAGAACGGCCAGGACAGATAGGCGAGCAGCAGACAGGCCGGGATGAGGAAAACCACCGTGCCGATCAGGTCGAGCCAGAGCTGGCCGCGCTCGGACAGAAACAGATAGAAGATCTCGACGCGGACGTGCTCGTTGCGCTTGAAGGTGTAGGCGGCGCCGAACATCACCAGGACCGCGAACATGTACCACTGCGCTTCGAGAAAGCTGTTCGAGCTGTAGTCGAAGGCGTAGCGAACCATCGCGTTGCCGGCGCTCACCACGCAGGCGAGCAGCACAAACAGATTGCAGATGTAACCGATCTTTTCGTTGAGCCAGTCGACGGCTTCGCTGAACGCCAGAAATGGACGCATCATATTTTCTCCGGCGACCGCCGATTTACGCCGTCGAGGATCAAGTCGACCGCAATATGAGATGGCGTTGGCGCAGGCAGCAACGCACCGCGTTTTGCGTCAAGACCGCCCACGAGAACCTCCCCTCAATCGGGCTTGGCGTGATCGCTGCCCGATTTTATTCTTAGTTATGCCGCCCCACGGCCTGGCCGAAGCCAGCGCGCCACCTTAATCCGAAGGCGGCATCGGGCGTCAATGGCGAAGTTAGTCGAATGCCCGGGACAAATGGACGGATGCCGATCAGGCTCAGGATACCTCGGCGGAACCCTGAAGATGGCTCCCGGGGAAGCCGGGCGATCAGGTCTAGCCGCCCGTCACGCTCATGTGGCGCGACAAAGCCGGCTTCTGGTGGCGCCGGTCGATGACGAAGTCATGGCCCTTGGGCTTGCGCAGGATCGCATCATCGATCGCGGCATGGATCAGGTTATCGCTTTCCGAGGCGCGCAGCGGCGTGCGCAAATCGGCTGCGTCGTCCTGGCCAAGGCACATATAGAGCGTGCCGGTACAGGTGATACGGACGCGGTTGCAACTCTCGCAGAAATTATGCGTCATCGGCGTAATGAAGCCGAGGCGTCCGCCGGTTTCCTTGACGCGCACGTAACGAGCCGGGCCGCCTGTTTGATAGTTGATGTCGTCGAGCGTGAATTTATTGGCCAGCTTCGCGCGCACCATCGACAACGGCAGATACTGATCGAGACGCGTTTCGCCGACATCGCCAAGTGGCATCACCTCGATGATCGTCATATCCATGCCGCGGCCATGCGCCCATTCGACCATGGCTGAGAGTTCGTCTTCGTTGACGCCTTTGAGTGCGACAGCGTTGATCTTCACGTTGAGGCCCGCGGCCTGGGCGGCATCGATGCCGGACATCACCTTGGCGAGATCGCCCCAGCGCGTGATGGCGCGAAATTTGTCGGCATCGAGCGTATCGAGTGAGACGTTGATGCGCTCAACGCCAAGCCCTTTGAGTTCGGCGGCGTACTTGTCGAGCTGCGAGCCATTGGTGGTGAGCGTGAGTTCGTTGAGCGCGCCGCTCTTGAGGTGGCGCGAGAGGGAAGAGAACAACGTCATGATGCCGCGCCGCACCAGCGGCTCGCCGCCGGTCAGCCGTAATTTGGTGACGCCCTTGGCGACGAAGGCGCTGCACAGTCGGTCGAGTTCTTCGAGGCTGAGGAGATCGGCCTTGGGGAGGAACGACATATGTTCCGACATGCAATAGACGCAGCGGAAGTCGCAGCGGTCGGTGACGGAGACGCGCAGATATGTGATCGCGCGCGCGAACGGGTCGATCAACGCGCGGGGCGCAACGCCGCTGCGGTCAAGTTCGATAGTGGATGTGCCCGTCGGCGGTTTCATATCAATCCCGTGAAGCAGCCCCTCGGCACGCCTCATATAGGAATAGTGGCCGAACTTGACCATAGCGTCCAGTCGGCGCGGAGAGGGCTTTTAAACGGAAAAAGGGCTCCGGAAACACAAAAGCCGCGCTTCCGGCGCGGCTTTTGGAAATTCGGTGTACCGAAGCGCTTTAGCGCGCCGGGGCCGGCCACGGTGCGGCAGCAGGTTCCGCAGGAGCCGCAGCAGCTGGAGCCGGAGCGGCCGCAGCAGGCTTCGCGGCCGAGGTCTTCTTGGCCGCGGGCGGACCCTTCTTGGCCGGTGCGCGCTTGGTCGCTTTCGGCGCCGGGGGCGCCGGCGTCAGTTCAACGGTGACCGGGTTCGGCCGCAAATTCGTCGGGCTGCCGATGGCCGTGATCGGTTCAAGCGTTTCCGTTTCCGGCTGATAGCCGGCGAGGGTGAAGGTCACGGTCGTCGGGCCGCTGACCGGCAGCGCGAGCGCGCAAGGCGTGCGGCAGGTCTGTCCGCCGGCGGCTTTGACTTCCGCATTCGGCGGTTCGGATTCAAAACGAACCGTATCCATGGCCGGTGCGGACTTGAGACCGTCGAGGCTCATCCAGTCCGGCGAAGACGAACACGCCGCGAGCGTGAGCGCGCCGCCAAGGATCGTTAAAACTCGATACATCATTTTAACCCGTTTACCCGAGCGCTACCGCCCAACAACCCGGAAGAATAGGGGGCGCAGGCTAGAGTAGCAACATGTTGCGCGCCGTTAACCTTACCGCGTTAACCATACGACGCGTTGTAAGACCTCACTGGCGCTTATCAATGTGAGGAAATGAAGGCCGCGACCGCATCGGGCAGTTGGTCGAAATGGCTGATGAGCCGGTCGGGCCCGAATTCAACCACCGGCGTTTCGCTGTAGCCGAAGTCGACGGCGATCACGGGTATCCCGGCATTGCGGGCGGTGTGAACGTCCGTCGCTGAATCGCCGATCATGACCGCGTGCTGCATGCTGCCACCGGCGGCAGCGATGGTGCGGCGCAGGATTTCCGGATCGGGTTTCTGAATAGCGAACGTATCCTGTCCGCAGATCGCCTCGAAGCGCGACGTGAGCTGGAGCTTGTCGAGCAACAGCCGCGACAGGCCTTCGAGCTTGTTGGTGCAGACGGCGAAACGGCAGCCGCGCGCGGCCAACGTATCGAGCGCGTCGTTCAATCCAGGAAAGGGTTGGGAGCGATCGGCAACGTGATCGGCATAGTAGGCAATAAAGTCGTCGAACATTTTTTGCAGCTTTGCCGGTTCGACGGCGCGGCCTTCGGCTTCGATGCCGCGCACCAGCATCACCTTGGCGCCGCCGCCGATCAGGTTACGCGCGGTGTCATAGTCGACCGGCGGCATTCCCTCGCGCGCGAAGATGACATTGAGCGTCTCGATGAGGTCCGGCGCGGTGTCGACCAGGGTGCCGTCGAGATCGAAGACGATTGTGGGGGAGGGCGAGTTGGCGAGCATACAGCAAGCGCTAATGCCCGTCGCCAGCCGGCGCAAGGGGATCGAGGGTGCCCCATAAAAGTGCCGTGAATTACGGCCAAATCCGGCTGTTCAGGCCGGGCGAAGGGCGCTAGATAGGCCCGTCATTTCACCCGATTTCACCCGGTCCCCATGAGCGCCGAAGACCAGAAACGCGCAGCTGCCGCTCGCGCCGTCGAATTTGTGCGGTCCGGCATGAAGCTCGGTCTCGGCACTGGCTCGACCGCCAAGCATTTCGTCGATCTCGTCGGAGAGCGTGTGAAAGCGGGCCTCGATGTCATCTGCGTGCCGACATCCGAAGCGACGCATGCGCAGGCGAAAGGCCTCGGCATTCCGCTGACGACGCTGGATGAGACGCCGGCGCTGGACCTCACGGTCGACGGCGCCGACGAGATCGATCCGCAACTAGTCCTGACCAAGGGCGGCGGTGGCGCCTTGCTGCGCGAGAAAATCGTCGCCGCGGCGTCGGCGCGGATGATCGTGATTTCCGACCCCAGCAAACTCGTGCCGGCTTTGGGCAAATTTCCGCTTCCCGTGGAAGTGACGCCGTTCGGCTATACCGCGACCCGGCAGGCGGTCGAAAAAGCCATCTCGGCGCT
>DASYCM010000275.1:0-7384 GCA_036500165.1 Pseudolabrys sp. | reverse complement strand
CGGAGAGTTCGGCCAGCGCCTTTTCCGCGCGCGCGATCGGGTCCTCTTCGCCCGGCAGGTAGGGCTCGATCGAGACCGCATTGCGCAATTTGTTTTCCGGCGTGAATACCTCGTGGTCGCCGTAGGTAGCGACCGCTGCCGTGTCTTTCCGCGGAGCCATGTGTTCCTCTATCAGCCTGGGGCGCGAACTTTTTCGAGCAGCGGAGCCTGCCGGATCACGTCCGCCTTGCCGCCCTTGCGGCGTTCGGGTCCGACATAGTTCGGATTGACGTTACGGCGCCGATCCGGTCCGAAATAGGTCTTGGTCTTGATGAAGGGCCGCGGATTGGCGACCACGTTCACGATGCGCTGGTAAAGCCCCTTCGCCGAAATCGGCTTGGCGAGGAATTCGGTGATGCCGGCGTCGCGCGCGGACACCACGCGCTTCTTCTCGGAGTGGCCGGTGAGCATGATGATCGCGACATAAGGATTGGCGTTGGCGCCGGGCTGGCGAACCATCTGCGTGAGCTCGAGGCCGTCGAAAATCGGCATCGCCCAGTCGGTGATGATGATGTCCGGAATATAGTGCGTGAAGGCCTCTAGGCCGGCCGCGCCGTCTTCCGCTTCATAGACTTCGCGTGCGCCGAAACCGTGCAGCAACGTCCGCATGATCCTGCGCATATGCGCGTTGTCATCGATCACAAGGAAACGCAAACGGTTGAAATCGATACGTGCCATGGTGCCCCGGGCGCCGGGCAACACCGCCCGATACCGTCCGCCGAAGGTAGCGATCCGCCGTTAACTAATGGTTTAATATGGTAGATTGCTAAAAAATGCTGTGGTTCGCGCCCGGGCTTAGCTTCAAAGGAAGACCTGGTCTCATAGGGAGATGTCCATGAAAGCCATACTGATCCCCACAGAAGACCACGACGCCATGCCCGCTGTGCTGGAGGGGGCCCGGCTGGTCGCCCGGATTTTCGACAGTTACATCGAGGGCTTCGCGGTTCGCCCGTCGGCGGCTTCTTACGCGTCAATCGAGCCGGTCAGCAGTCTGGCGATCTCGGCGGCCTATGATCCCGAGGCCGCAAGCCATGCGCGCGATCTGTTCGAATCCTTCATGCGGGCGCATGACGTGCCTCCGGGCTCTGGGGAGCCGGCGGTCTATTCCTACGGTTGGCCACGAACGGAGTCGGCGGAGGACTTTCTGATCGGCAGTCTTGGCCGCGTTTTCGACCTCATCGTGCTCGGCCGGCCCGGACCGGCCGCGGAAAATCCGCGTGCCGCGCCGCTCGAAGCCGCATTGTTCGAAGCCGGCCGGCCGGTTCTCATCATGCCGTCTTCGATCCCCAAAACGATTGGACGCAATATCCTTGTTTCCTGGAACCACAGCACGGAACAGGCGCACACCAACGCCTTTGCTTTGCCGCTATTGAAGCTGGCGGAAAAAGTCACGGTGCTGACCGTCGAAGGCGGCTCCACCCTCGGGCCCTCGGGCGAGGATGCGGCGCGCCATTTGCGCCAGAACGGCGTCAAAGCGACGGCGCTGACCATCAAGCGCGGGGACCGCACCTCAGGCGAGGCGGTCGGCGAGATCACACTTGATCACGCCAACAGGCTCGGCTGCGACCTCGTGGTCAAGAGCGCGTATACCCAAAGCAGGTTACGTCAAATGATTTTTGGTGGCGCGACACGGCATATTTTGGAGCGGGCGAACTTGCCTGTGATGATGGCCCACTGATAAAGCCTCCCCGGGGGCGCATCGCAGGAATATAGAACGTTGTCGAACGCGCTCAATCAGAACGACCTTCCTGCGCCCAAATCTTCCGGGTTCCTGACGATATTTCCATCGATCATGCTGCCGATGTTTCTGGCGGTGGTCGATCAAACCATTGTCGCCACCGCATTGCCGGCGATCGTGGCTGAGACGGGCCAGGTCGAGCGCGCGTCCTGGATTGTCGTTTCATATTTGATTGCGGCGACGATTGCGGCGCCGATCTATGGCCGTCTTGGCGACTCGTTCGGTCGCCGCCGTCTGATGTTCATCGCGCTGATCATCTTCATGGTTGCGTCTTTGCTTTGTGCGGTATGCACGACGATCGAGACCCTGACGCTGGCGCGCGTGCTGCAAGGTTTTGGCGGCGGCGGATTGATGACGTTGTCGCAGGCCTTGATTGGGGAGGCGGTGCCTCCGCGGGAGCGCGCACGCTATCAAGGCTACCTCGCCGCGATTGCGGTTTCGGCCAACACGTTCGGACCCATCGCCGGCGGATATCTAACCGAGCACTTTGGCTGGCAGTCGATCTTTCTCATCAACGTTCCTATCGGTCTCTGCGGTTTCGGACTGACGTTGCGGTTAAAAAATTCGAAGGCCGAACGCCTGCCGTGGAAGGCCGATCCGGGCGGGCTCGTCCTGTTCATAATTTTAGTCGTGACGACCTTGCTTGCATTGGAACAGGTTCAACACGTCAATCTCGATGCTTTGCCGCTTGGTGCCGGTCTATTTGCGATCAGTTTATTTGCGGCGGCGTGGCTGATCCGGCACGAGAGCAAGGCGCCATCCCCGCTTATTCCGGTAAATTTGCTGAAACAACCCGCGATATGGCGTGCAGACATGATGGCAGCGTGCCACGGCGCGGCGCTGGTATCCCTCATCACCTTTCTTCCGGTCTACCTCATCTCGGTTCGTGGCATATCGGCATCGACCACGGGCATTTTGCTGGTGCCGCTCACGATCGGAATTGGTGGCGGTTCGCTCGTTGTCGGGCGGCTTGTCAGCAGAACGGGATTGACGACTATATTTCCGATTTACGGCATGGTCGTTGCGACGATCTGCTTTGTCGTGCTGGCGTTGTTCGCGTCGAGCATGGCGATGGTTCCGCTCGGCGGCCTGCTGCTCTTGATCGGCGCGGCCATGGGCACTGTCATGGCCGTGGTGCAGGTGACGGTGCAGACGGTGGCCGGGCAGGCAAGGCTTGGTGAAGCTGCGGCCTCGGTACAGTTTTCACGCTCGATCGGCGCGGGCTTCGGCACCGCGCTGGTGGCGACATCTCTATTCGCGACCTTGGCGGTCACGAATCCAGAGGCGGCGCGAGCCTTTGCGGAACTGGTCGAGCATGCCAAGCATGTGGGTCCCGTTTTGTCTGCCGCTCAGCAGGCGGCGATCCTGACGGACATCGCCGAGGCATTCCGCGTGGCGTTTCTCGTCATTGGGGTGTTCACGCTGGTGGCGTTTTTCCTCGCGCTCACAAATCCGCTGCGGAGAATCTAGCTACATCATCGCGCCGATCTGCCAGGCCTAGATCTTTCGATTTGGTGTGGCTGTCAGCGGACGGTTAGCCTTTGATAAGCGTCGCCACGATGCGGTCGCGCGTCAGCGGCAGGTCGTGAATGCGGGCGCCGAGCGCGTGATAGACGGCATTGCCGATAGCCCCGGCAATGGGGCCGCCGGCGACTTCGCCAACGCCGAGTGGCACCTCATCTTTGGTATTCAGCAACTCCATCTCGATCTCTGGCACCTCGGAGAATTTCAGCACCGGGTAGGTCTCCCAGTCGAATGCCACGGGTCCGGTTGGTGCGTCCTGGTCGAACCGCACCTGCTCTTTGATGACCCAACTGATGGCCTGGATGATACCGCCCTCGAGTTGATTGAGCGTGCCGTCCGGGCTGACGACGAGACCGGCGTCGGTCGCGCACCAGACGTGCCGCACGTTGATTTCTTCTTCGACGTCGAGTTCGACAACACAAGCGAAGTAGGCAGCCTTGTTCTTGTAGCGGGCGAAAGCAAAGCCGCGTCCGCGGCCGCTTCCACCGAGCGCATCCGGCTGCCAGTTCGCCATCGCTGCGGTGCGTTCGATGACGGCGCGGGCGCGAGGATCTTTCATGATCGAGAGCCGGTAGGCGACCGGGTCCATACCGGCACGCTCCGCCAGTTCGTCGATGCAGGATTCCATCGCAAATATGTTCGCGGTCGCGCCAAGCCCTCGCAGCGACGAAAGCCGCACCGGCGGCTCCTGGATCAGGTGATGGACGATGCGCCGGTCTTTGATGTCGTAGAGCGGATCGCCATTGCGCGTGCCGCCGCCGCCGTTGGCTTCTGGCACTTCGTTGGGCGGAGGCGGTGGCGCGTAGCCGGGCAGGGCCTCCTCGCCGAGCAGTGAACTGCCGCCGCCGGGGCGGCCGTTGTGATTGCCGCTCCAGATTTCTTGCGTCCAGTCGACAGGCTTGCCGGCGTCATCGAGCAACGCGCGAACTTTTACGACCATCGCCGGGCTTTTCGGCTCGTAGACGAACTCCTCTTCGCGCTGCCAGCGCACGCGGACCGGCTTGCCCGGCATCTGCATCGCAATGATGGCGGCGTCGGCGGCCGCGTCGTCGGCGCCGTTATGGCCGTAACAACCGGAGCTTTGGACGTGGTGCACGACGATAGATGAGGGCTCAAGCTTTAGCGCGCGTGTCAGCGCCGCGCGCAATGGGAAGACACCCTGGCTGTGGGTCCAGACGGTGAGCTTGCCGTCCTGGTAAAGCGCTAGGCCGCACGATGGCGATATCGACGCATGCGCGACATAGGGACGTGTAAAAGTTGCCTCAAAACGCTGGCGCCCTTGCGGGTCGGTAGGCTCTGGCGATCCAATCAGGCGATCGTCAGACGGGCGCTGGAGGAGCCAATTGGCTTCCTGCTGCAATGGTGTTGGCCGCTCGACGTGATCCCAGGCAACGCGATCCACGGCGGCGGCGCCGGCCAATTCGACCGACAATTCTTTATTGCCGACGATGGCGAGGAAATTGCCGGTGCGCACGAGGTCGACCGGGCCTTTTGCGGCGCGCTTGATGGCGGCTTCATCGATATTGCCGAGCGTAGCGCCCCGGTTCGGCTGGCGCACGACGCGGGCGTGCACCATGCCGGGCAGTTTCATGTCGTGAATGAATGCCGCGTCACCGAAAATCTTGGGTGGCAGGTCAAGGCGCGGTGTGTCGTGACCGATGTTTGTAAAGTCGGCAACCGCTTTGCGTTTGCCGCCACCGGTCGCCTTGACGGTGAGATCAATCGCGCCGGCGAGCGTCCAGTAGTCCTGACCAGTCGTCACGCCGTTGCGTAGAATGCTGCCGTCACGCACGGAGAGTTCGCCGACTTTGCAGCCCAGAACTTGGGCCGCCTGATCGAGAAACAACGCGCGTACGTCGGCCAATGCCTGGCGCATCGCGACGGCGCCGGCCTGGATCGACATGCTGCCGGCGGTGTAGCCCTCGTTGGGCGTTGTGGCGGTAATACCGGAACACACAGTAACGCGGCTTTTGTCGACATAGAGCTCGTCTGCGGCGACTTGCATCATCGCCGTCAGTACGCCTTGGCCGAGTTCAACGCGGCCGGTATTAACCGTCACCTTGCTGGGCGCGGGGAAGGCGACCCAGCGGTCGAGAACCGGATTGTCGTTGAGGATGGGCGGCAGCACGGGCGCGTTCATTGTTGTGTGCCCCGCATAGCGGCAGCGGCTCTCTCGACTGCGCGAATGATGCGGTTATGCGAACCGCAACGGCAGATATTGCCGTCGAGCGCCAGTGCAATATCCTTGCGCGTCGGCGATTTATTCTTTTCCAGCAGCGCCTTCGCTGAAATCAGAATGCCGGCAAGGCAATAGCCGCATTGTCCGGCCTGCTCGTCGAGGAAGGCCTGTTGCAGCGGGTGAGGGCGCTCAGGGGTACCAAGGCCTTCGATCGTGGTGATGGTCTTGCCTGCAAGCGTCGAGACCTCGCGATTACAGGACTTCACCGGCTCACCGTCGATGAGCACCATGCAGCAGCCGCACTGCTCAAGCCCGCAGCCGAAGCGCGTGCCCATCAGGCCGAGTTCGTTGCGCAACACATTCAGCAAGGGCGTCGCTTCGTTGTCGAGCGCAACGCTCACGGGTTTACCGTTGACTGAGAAATCGAAAGTCTGGGTCATTCGCCGCCCACGTCGTGAAAATTAGAATCCGAATTGCTCGCGCAGGATCCGTTCGTCGAGATTATGTCCCGGATCGAACAGCATGTTGAGCGAGAGGTTGTGATCCATGCTGATGTCGACACTGCGCACCGAACGCACTTCGTCATTGTCGGCGACCGCGGCGACCGGCCGTTTCGCGGCATCCTGAATTTCGATCGTGACTTTGGCCTTGTCCGGCAGCAAGGCGCCGCGCCAGCGCCGCGGCCGGAATGGGCTGATCGCGGTGAGTGCCAGCAGCGGAGCGTTGATCGGGATGATCGTGCCTTGCACCGACAGATTATAGGCGGTCGAGCCAGCAGGGGTCGCCACGAGCACGCCGTCGGCTACCAGTTCGGCGAGCCGCTCTTGGCCGTCGACCAGAATGCGCAGGTGCGCGGCTTGGGCGCTTTGCCGGAACAGCGACACTTCGTTGATGGCGCGACGCTCGTAGCTTTTTCCGTCGACATCGAAGGCTTGCATCGCCAGCGGATGGATGACGGTCGTATGAGCTGCAGCGATACGCTCGACCAGGCCATCGACGACGAACTCATTCATCAGGAAACCGACCGTGCCGCGATGCATGCCGTAGATCGGCTTGCCGGAATTCATGAACTTATGCAGGGTCTGCAACATCAGGCCGTCGCCGCCCAACGCCACGATCACGTCAGCTTCGGTCGGATTGGCGCTGCCGTAGTGCTTTTGCAGCTCAGCGCAGGCTTCGCGCGCCTCCGGCGTCGGGCTGGCGACGAAGGCAATACGCTTGATGTTCTCGACCAGCGGGCTCATTGGACGCTCACGGAGGATCGGGACGCTCGGAACGCGCATTTTTCAGGGAAATCAGGAGCGGATCAATGGAGCGCGCTGTGCTCGTGTATACGACATGGCCCTCGATTGTCGAGGCGGAGGGGGCCGGAAGGGCCATCGTCGAGCAGCGGCTGGCCGCCTGCGTCAATATCGTTCCGGGTATGATTTCCCACTATTGGTGGGAGGGGCGGCTTGAGCGGGCTCACGAGGTGGTCATGATCTTCAAGACCAGGCCTCGTTAGCCGAGGCGGTCGGTGCGGATGTCAAAAAGAGACACGTCTATCAGACGCCCTCGATCGTGATTTTACCTGTTGAAAATACCGACGAGGCGTATCTCGCCTGGATCGTGAGTGAGACCTCGCGCTAGGCGCCAAAAAGATCATGCCCGGCGCAAGGGCCGGGCATGATTTGAGGTTTCAAAAGCTAGTCGATTACTTCTGCTGCTTATCGCCGGCTTCGGGTGAGGCGGGGCTGACGTTCTTGTTCAACATCTGGCCGTTGGCCTTGTCGTTGCTCGAACCCATGCCGGTGCCGTTGTTCATGCCTGAACCGGACATACCGGAGCCCGACATACCCGAACCGGTGGTGCCCTGTTTCATCGCCTTGTCTTTATGCATCTGCTGCTGGCTCTGTTGCGTGTCG
>DASYCM010000274.1:0-6214 GCA_036500165.1 Pseudolabrys sp. | reverse complement strand
ACCACGGCGCTCAGTAGCGTCTTCCGCATTGTTTCCTCCCCGGTCGTATTTTTTATTTTTCTATTTTTAGATTTTAGCGATGCCCTTGTACCAGTCGAGAATCTGCTCGCCGTTCCAGTGCAGCACGCCCTCGTGCTTGTTCACGTAGTCGTAAATCTGCTCGAGGTATTTGATGCGGTGCGGCTGGCCGGAAATGTAGGGATGGATCGCCAGCGCGACGATCTTGGCGCGCTTCTCGCTCTCTGCATAAAGCCGGTCGAACTGGTCGGTCATGCGCTTGAGCAGGTAGTCGCTTTGGTGATGCTGCACCATCATCATCGGGATGTCGTTCATCTCGATGGTGTAGGGCAGGGTGACCAGCGGCCCGTGTGTGGTCTTGATGACGGTCGGCTCGTCGTCATAGACCCAGTCGCCGATATATTTCACGCCCGCTTCCGCGAGCAGGTCCGGCGTCTCCAGCGTCTGCGTCAGACCGGGCCCAAGCCAGCCGACCGGACGCTTGCCGGTGAATTTTTCCATCATGTCCATCGAGCGATGGATCATCGCTTTCTGGTCGGGCTCCTTGTGGATGGGTCCCTGCTCATAGGCGTGGCCCATGAATTCCCAGCCGGCATCGCGCGCTTCTTCCGCCACGCGCTTGTAGTCCTCGCAGATGCGCGCATTGGCCGAGAGCGTCGGCTTGATGCCGAGCTTCTTGTACAACTCGAAGAAGCGCCAGCAGCCGACGCGCATGCCATATTCATGGAAGCCCCAATGCACGACGTCCGGCATCAAGGACACGCCGGTCGGCGCCGGCAGCACCTGCCGCGCCATTGGCTTGGCGATGTCCCAGACTTCGTAATTGACGATGGTCCAGAAGATGATCCGTGCCTTGCCCGGCAACTTCAGCGGCGGCCGGTCGACGATCGCGGAAAATTCGTTGCGCTCGCGCGGGATCATGGGGGACATAGCGTACCTCACAGAAAATCTCTCCAGTGACGGGGAGAGTTCGGTGAAGCTTGGCCGATCCGGCTTGGGTTGGCAAACGGCGTTAGTGCGCCGCGTGGGCGTGGGCAACGCCCAGGTGAGTTTCCAGCGTCGCCCGGTCGTTGCGCAGGCTCGCGCTGTCGCTCTGGTGCACGATGCCGCCGCGTTCAATAATGACGGCGAGGTCGACGATGCCGAGAATTTTCTTGGCATTCTGCTCGACCAGGATGGCCGAGATTTTCTCCTCGCGAATAATCCGTTGCAGCGCAACAAGGAGTTCTTCGACCAGAATCGGCGCAAGCCCTTCCAGCGGCTCGTCCAGCAGCATGATGCGCGGGTTGAGGATCAGCGCCCGGCCGATCGCCAGCATCTGCTGCTCGCCGCCGGATAACTGGCTGCCGAGATTACCTCTGCGCTCCTTGAGGCGCGGAAACATGTCGTAGACCTTGTCGAGATTCCAGGTCCCGGGCCGCGCAATGGCGGTGAGGTTTTCCTCGACGGTGAGCGACTTGAAGATGTTGCGCTCCTGCGGCACCCAGCCGATGCCGGCATGCGCGCGCTGGTCGGGCCGCATTTTGGTGATGTCTTTGCCGTCAAGGACAATGCGGCCGCCGCGATAGCGGGTGACGCCGATGATGGTGTTGAGCAGCGTCGTCTTGCCCATGCCGTTGCGGCCGAGCAGCGCCAGCGATTTTCCTTCCGGAATCGTGAACGAGACCTCACGCAACACTACGGCTTCGCCGTAGCCCGCCGACAGTTTCTCGATGGTCAGTACATCAGGCATCGTGTGCCTCGCCGAGATAGACCGCCTTGACGCGGGGGTCGCGCGCCACTTCTTCGCTCGAGCCTTCGACGTAGAGCGCGCCGTTGACCAGAACCGAAATGCGCTTGGCGAAGGAGAACACAATGTCCATGTCGTGCTCAATCAGCACGACGGTTACGTCGCTCGGCAGCGCGGCGATGGACGCGAGAATTTCGTGGCGCTCGCCTTCCGGTACGCCGGCCGCCGGTTCGTCGAGTAGCAACACGCGCGGCTTGCAGGCGATCGCCGCCGCGATTTCGAGAAGGCGCTGCTTGCCGTAGGGCAAAATCGCGGTGCGCTCGTTCATGACGTCGGCGAGACGAAAGCGCTCAAGAATGGCGGCGATCTCCGGCATGAATTCGGCCTTGCGGCCGGCATTCGTCCACGCGTTCAGGCCATCGCCGTTGCGTTCCGAAATCGCCAGCGTCAGCGTCTCGAGCGGCGTCAGGTCGCCGAATAACTGGTTGATCTGGAATGTACGCACCATGCCGAGGCCGACGCGCTTGTGCTGCGGCACCGCGGTGATGTCCTTGCCGTCGAGCAGGATCTGGCCTTTGGTCGGCTTCAAAACGCCGGTCAAAAGATTGATCAGCGTGGTCTTGCCGGCACCATTCGGACCGATCAAAGCGTGACGCGCACCGGTCTCGATCTTGATCGAGACGTTGTTGGTCGCGGTCAGGCCGCCAAAGCGCTTTTCGAGACCGATGGTTTCGAGGACGACGGACATTTACGACCCCGTCCGCGTGCGGTGGATCGCCATGTCGAGCTTCAGCAACAGGTCGCGCACCGGCGAGGCCCAGCCGGCGATGCGGTCGCGCCCGATCATCACGATGACAACGAGCAGCAGGCCGATCCAGAACAGCCAGTATTGCGGCGTCAGGGTCGACAGGTAGTCCTGCATGATCTTGAACACCATGGCGCCGATGACGCCGCCATAGAGATAGCCGGTGCCGCCGATGATCAGCATCATCAGCAAATCCGCCGAGCGGTCGAAGTCGAAATAGGCGAGGGAAGCGAAGGCCTGCGTCTGCGCCAGCAGCGCGCCGGCAACGCCGGCATAAAAGGCGGCGATGGTGTAGACGACGACAAGCCGCGCGTTGACATTGATGCCGAGCGCCGCGGCGCGCAGCGGATTGTTGCGGATCGATTGCAGCGACAGGCCGAACGGCGAATTGACGATGCGTCGCGCCACCATCGTCATGACGAACAATGTCACGAGGCAATAGATGTAGCCGTTGTGGCCGAACATATCGAAGCGGAAGCGGCCCAGGATCGGCTGCATGGTGACGCCTTGCAGGCCGTCGGCGCCGCCGGTGAGCCAGCCGTTCTGGTTTGCGACTTCGCGCAGCACCAACGCGACACCGAGCGTCACCATGATGCGCGTCAGGTCGGTGCCGCGCAGCACGAGGAAGCTGGTGACGAAGCCGAGCAGGGCAGCGGCAAAACCGGCAACGATCAGCGCCAGCACCGGCTCATTGATGAATTCGAATTTGGCCAGCAAGGCCGCGGTATAGGCACCGAAGCCGAAAAATGCCGCATGGCCCAGCGAGATAATGCCGGCGTAACCGAGGATAAGGTCGAGCGATAACGCGAACAGACCAAGGATGGCGATTTCAGCCAGCAGCAGATGATGCGTTGGCGCCAGCCAGATGGTGGCGAAGGCGGCGAGCCAGAACAGGATTTCCAAAGGCCGCCAGCGCGTGCGAGCGGCAAGGCTGTCGGCAGAATGTTTGGCGAGTGTAGTTTGATCCATCACGGCAGGCTCACTTCGCCGTGGCGCGGGAGAACAACCCGTGCGGCCGCCAGATCAGGATAACGATCATGATGGTGTAGATGACGAAAGCACCTAGCCCCTGCGGGACTTTTACCCCGAGGATGACACTGCCCGAGTAGTATTTGCCGGCGACGTCGCAGATGCCGAGCAACAGCGCAGCGACAAAAGGTCCGGTGATGCTCGAGGTGCCGCCGACCGCGACCACGATCAGGAAGTAGATCATGTACTTCAGCGGGAAGGTGGGATCGAGCCCGAGAATTTCAGTGCCGAGCGCGCCGCCAAGGCCGGCGAGACCTGAGCCGAAGGCAAAGGATAGCGCGAAGATGCGGTCGACATTGATACCAAGTCCGCGCGCCACGCGTTGGTCGTCGACCGCGGCGCGTAATTGGCTGCCAAAACGGGTGAACACCAGAATGGATTGCAGGCTGATGGTGAGAATGCCGCAGATCACAATGATCAGCAGCCGGTAACGGCCGATGCCGACACCGAAGAAATTGAACTGGCCCTGCAAGGCTTCCGGGGTGCGCGCGAACACCTGCGACGAGCCCATCGCGTAGTCGGCTATCGCGACCGACATGAAGACAAGGCCGATGGTGAACAGCACCTGCTCAAGATGGCTCTTGCGGTAGACGTGGACGTAAAACGCGCGCTCCATGACGAGGCCGATGACGGCGCTGATCAGGAACGAAAGTCCGAGCGAAACCGCGAAAGGCACGCCGTAATTATTGCTTAGGATGACGACGGCGTAGCCGCCCGCCATGGCAAAGGCGCCGTGCGCCAGATTGATCAGATTCATCAGGCCGAGCGTGACCGACAGGCCGCAGGCGAGAACGAACAGCAACATGCCGTAAGCGACGCCGTCGAAGAGGATAGTCAGCATGGCTTTGTCACGCGGGTGAGAAAAAACCCTCTCCCTCGGCTGGAAGGAGAGGGTTGCTACAGGTTCGGAACTTACTTCTTGATCTTGCCGAAATCCTTGACGTCGTTGAACGTCTGGAATTCCACGTTGTAGAGCTGGCCGTTCTTCTTCTCGACCTTGCGGATGTAGACATTCTGGATGATGTCGCGGGTCTCGGGATCAATCGAGATCGGCCCGCGCGGGCTCTCCCACTTCATACCTTTCATCGCGCCGATGAGTGAGTCGCCGTCGGCCTTGCCGCCGGTTTTCTTCAGCGCTTCGTAGATCAGGTGCATGCCGTCATAGCCGCCGACCGACATGAAGTTCGGGCGGAAGTTGTTGGCCTTGGTGAAATCCTCGACATATTTCTTGTTCATCGCGCTCGGATGATCGGCCGAATAGATATGCGCGGTGACGACGCCGAGGACGGCATCGCCCATCTGCGGCAGCAGGTCGTCGTCGGTGACATCGCCCGGTCCGATGACCTTGATGCCGGCCTTGTCGAGGCCGCGCTCGGCAAACTGCTTCATGAAGGTGGCGCCTTGGCCGGACGGCACGAAGACGAACAGCGCATCCGGCTTGGCGTCGGCGGCGCGTTGCAGGAACGGCGCGAAGTCCGGGTTGGCCAGCGGGATCTTGATCGACTCGATGATCTTGCCGCCGCCTTCGACGATCTTGCCGGAGAACGACTTCTCAGCATCGGCGCCCGGCGCGTAGTCGGACACCATGGTGACGATGTTCTTCATGTTATTCTTGAGCGCGTAATCGGCGATGATCACCGACGACTGCGGCAAGGTGAAGCTGGTGCGCGTAATGTAAGGCGAACGCTCGGTGATCACCGAAGTGCCGGCGGCCATCACCAGTTCCACGACCTTGGCTTCGGTGGCGAGCGGGGCGACGACCATGGCGGCGGGCGTGACTTCAAAGCCGGCCAGCACGTTGACTTTGTCGTTGACGATCAGTTCTTGCGCGAGGCGCTTGCTGTTGTCAGGCACGCTCGCAGAATCGCGCAAGATGACCTGAATCTTTTTGCCGGCGACGGTGTCGCCATGCTCTTTCATATAGAGGTCGACGGCGGCCTTGATCTGCTTGCCGGTCGAAGCCTGCTGGCCGGTCATGGAGATGACGAGGCCGATCTTCACGGTCTCCTGCGCTTGTGCGGAACCGAACCCGACCGCGCTGGCAAGCAAGCCGGCTGCGGCAATCTTGAGATAATTCATCCTGAACCCTCCCGTCTGGCGTTTATTTGGCCGGACATTGCCCGACTTTTCGCGCAAAGAAAAGCGTTCAGCTAAAGACGGTTTGATGACCTACATTCATAAGTAGATGAATCGCACGGGTGCAAAATTTCATGCGTTCGCCATGCGAAGTTTTATCTCTCATCAAATTCCGGATGACTCCCGAACGCCGCGCGGGGCGATGGTGCGCGGAATTTATTGCTATCCGCCCTTGACAATAATCCCAAGGACTATATTCTGAGCATATTCCGCCCAATCTACGAGGGGCGTTTGATCAGCGTCATCAGGCGTTGGGCGGGATGCGGTGGCTGGAAGGGGCGTTGGAGATACGACGCAAATGCCCTTCCGGCGGTCCAAGCCGCGTTTGGTCCGGCGTGCCGCTGCACGTTAGGGCCCCCTGACGGCCCGGTAGGCCGATGCATGCCTGTCAGGGCATGCGGCCGAGTTGGCCGGGGCTCGCCGGTGGAACGTCGTGGCGTCTGTAACTGACGCAGCGAACGGAGGGTCGACCACCGAGACCAATGCGGAGCAAACCT
>DASYCM010000273.1:0-2168 GCA_036500165.1 Pseudolabrys sp. | reverse complement strand
CGCGCCGACCGTGGCGCTTAAGGACGTTCATTGCCGCATCGAGCCGGGCAAGGTCACGGCGCTGATCGGGCCGAGCGGCTGCGGCAAGAGCACTTTGTTGCAGATCGCGCGTGGCTTTCTCGATCCGACGCGCGGCCGCATTCATTTTGTTGAAATCGCCTCTGGCCAGACGACCGGCCGCCCGGCGATGGCGACAGTGTGGCAGGCGTTCAATCTTTTTCCGTGGCTGACGGTGATCGAAAACGTTGCCTTCGGGCTTGAACTTGCCGGCATGCGGCGTGCCGAACGCGAGATGCGGGCGCGCAAGGCGATTGCAGCCGTCGATCTCGCTGGGTTTGAAAATCGCTTTCCGCGTCAGCTTTCCGGCGGCATGCGCCAGCGTGTTGGCATCGCCCGTGCGCTGGTGATGGAGCCGGAAGTGCTGCTGCTCGACGAGCCGTTCGGCGCGCTCGATGCACAAACGCGACTCGTTTTACAGGAACAGCTCGCGCGGCTGGTCGAAACTTCCGGTACCACCGCCATTCTCGTCACGCACTCCATCGAAGAGGCGATTCTGCTTGCCGATAAGATCGTGGTGATGACGGCGCGGCCCGGCCGTATCGCTGAAGTCATCGATGTCGCCCTGCCGCGGCCGCGCACGTTCGCCACCACGCAGGACCCCGAATACGGCAAATTGTTCGACCGCATCTACGGCCTGCTGCGCGATGAAGTCATGCGCGCCATGGTCATCGAGAGCGAGGGCGCATGAGCCCGCTCGCCGAACGCACCGAAGCCGAAGCCGCCGAAGCTGCCGCCGAGGCCGGCACGCAATCGGCGTCGCCCGTGCGGCGCTGGATTTGGTACGACGACGCCCGCGTCCTCGGCTGGGGCTCGGTCGCTTTGGTCATCATCGTGTGGGAATTGTCGGCGCGGATCACTGGCGTCTCGGCACTTTATCTACCGCGGCCGACACAGATTGTTGTCGCGCTGGTCGAAATGTTCCGTAACGGCGGGCTTATTATCGATCTCGGCTGGACGCTCTATCGCATTTTCGCCGGTTTCGGCTTCGCCGTGGTGGTCGGCACGCTGCTTGGCATCTGGATAGCGACATCGCCGCGCGTGCGCGCCATCGCCGACATGTTCATCGCCATGCTGTATCCTTTGCCGAAGGTGACGTTGATACCGTTGCTGGTGATATGGCTCGGCACTGGCGGGCCGTTCATGCTCACCATCAGCTTCCTCGGCGCCATCTTCCCGATCGTCATCAACACTGTACTCGGCGTGCGGCAATGCGATCCGGGCCTGGTGCTGGCGGCGCGCGATCTTGGCGCCACCCGGCGACAGATCGTGCTCAGGGTGCTGCTGCCAAGCGCCATTCCGTCGGTCTTTGCCGGCATCCGGCTCGGCCTCGGTGTGTCGATCATTCTGGTCGTCGCCGCGGAAATGGTGGTCGGCAAGCTCGGTCTCGGCGCGCGGCTTTATCTGTCGGGCCAGATTCTCGAAACCGAGCAGGTCTTCGCCGTGCTGATCGTGCTGGCGACGCTCGGCATCGTCGTCACCAAGCTGCAGGACTATATCGACCTCAAACTCGGCCGCTGGCGGCTGTCCTAGGGAGTATTCTCATGAGCACCAACGCCTACACCGTCGAAACCATTCAGCCGAATCCGGCGCGCGCCAAGGACATGCCCTATGCGCCTGCGGTGCGCATCGTCGGCGCCTGCGACCTGATGTTCGTATCCGGCGTGACGCCGTCGCCGCTCTATCATTTCCATCCGCACGTCGATGAGGAGCATGTGCATCCGAACGGCATCGGCGAGCAGGTCGATCGCGCGATGGCGGGTGCCAAGCAAGTTTTAGACAGCGTCGGCGCGACGTGGACCGACGTCGTCAAGATCACGAAGTATCTCACCGACATCCGTGACATGGATGGCATGAGCAAGGCGATGGCGCCGTACTTCGGCGACTGGAAGCCGGCCTCGACGACGATCTGTATCAATCAGCTGTCGTCGCCCGGCGCTCGCGTCGAGCTGGACATGATCGTGGCGATTCCGAAGAAGGGGTGATTACCCCAACTGCTCCTTCATCCAGTCCGCGCTCTGCGACCGCCAGCGGTAGGCGCGGTTGTTGGCGATGTGGTTGCCGTCCTCGATCATCATGAGCGTGGCCGGGCCTTTGACCTCGCGCGCGAG
>DASYCM010000272.1:0-2374 GCA_036500165.1 Pseudolabrys sp. | reverse complement strand
GCGGCCAGCGCGTAGGAGGTGTGCACGCGGTTGGTCTGCGGATTGACGTAGTTCGGCAGCGCCTCGGTATAAGTCGAGCGCAGCTTCGACACCTGACGCCAGTCGAGGATCTTGCGCGGCAGCGGGTGGCCTTGCTCGGCGAGTTCTTCCAGTTCGCGCGCGCCGGTCGACCATTGGCCGGTTTTGGTCTTGGTGCCGCCGGGCAGGCCGAGTTGTCCGAACAGAATGTCGCCGAGCTGTTTCGGGCTGCCGGGGTTTACCGGGGCGCCGGCAATGTCATTGATCTCCTGCTCCAGCACGGTCTGCCGCTTGCCGAAGTCGTTCGACAGCCGCGCCAGCTCAGTGCGGTCGATCGAGATGCCGCGCTCTTCCATGCGGGCCAGCACACGAGCGAGCGGGCGCTCCAGTGTTTCGTAAACGCTGACGACGTTTTCGGCTGCCATGCGCGGCTTCAGCGCATGCCACAGCCGCAGCATGGCGTCGGCGTCTTCCGGCGCGTAGGCGGCGGTGCGTGCAATGGGCGTCGCCTCGGGCGTGAGCAGCGCCTTTTCCTTGTTCTTGACCTCGTGAAAGCGCGATAGGCCGCGATTGAAGTAGCGCGTCCCGAGGTTTTCCAGCGCATGCGAGCCTTTGCCGGCGTCGAGCACGTAAGACATCAGCATCACGTCGTCGATGCAGCCGATGCGCACGCCGCGGCGGGCCAGCACCAGCCAGTCGGTCTTGACGTCGTGACCGAGCTTGATGATGCCGGCGTCCTCAAGGATAGGCTTGAGTGCGTCGAGCGCCTCTTTCTCCGAAAGCTGGCCTTTTGCGAGCTCCGCCGCGAAAAGCCCGGCTGCGTCGCCGTCACCGGCGTCGCGGTGGCCGAGCGGCAAATAGGCTGCCTCGTTCGGCGTAATCGCCAGCGCGATGCCGCAGAGCGAGGCCTGCATCGGATCGATGCTGTTGATCTCGGTACGCAGCGAAATCACGCCAATATCGTAGGCGCGTGCGATCCAGTGCTTGAGCCGCGCCATGCTGTCGATGGTTTCGTATTTCGAAGGATCGAACGTGGCGTCGCGCAAGGCGGCGACGCGGCGTTCGGCCAGCGATACCGGCGTGTGCACGTCGGCCGCGCCGGGGGTGCGCTCGGCAACTGGTGCGGCGGGCGTGTCGCCGAACAGATCGCGGCTGCCTGAAGCAGGCGCGCTCGCTGCCTTCGGCGCCGGCGCAGCCGATGCTGACGTCAGCTTGCCGTCGGCTTGCACCGTATTCGCGTCAATCCCGGCTTTCTCGGAAACACGGCGGGTAATGGTGGAGAATTCCATCGCCTTAAGGAAGGCGATCAGGTTCTTGTAGTCCGGCTCGTGCACGGCGAGCTGGTCGACGTCGACGTCCAGCGGAACCTTCTTGTCGAGTGTGACCAGCTTCTTCGAGATGCGCGCCGACTCGGCGTTGTCGATCAATGTCTGACGGCGCTTTTCCTGCTTGATCTCGCTCGTATGAGCGAGCAGCGTTTCGAGGTCGCCGTATTTGCCGATGAGCTCGGCTGCCGTCTTCGGGCCAATGCCCGGGACGCCGGGCACGTTGTCCGATGAATCGCCGATCAACGCCTGTGCTTCGATGACCTTTTCCGGCGGCACGCCGAACTTTTCCATGACCTCGGCAACGCCGATGCGCTTGTCCTTCATGGTGTCGTACATCGTGACGCCATTGCCGACGAGCTGCATCAGGTCCTTGTCGGACGACACGATGGTCGTCGTCGCTTTGGCCTCGCAGGCGAGCCGCGCATAGGTCGCGATCAGATCGTCCGCTTCGAAGCCGGCTTGTTCCAGGCAGGGAATCTCAAACGCGCGCACCGCGTCGCGGATCAGCGGGAATTGGGGCCGCAGATCTTCCGGCAGATCGGGGCGGTGCGCCTTGTATTGCGGGTACATCTCGGTGCGGAAGGTCTTCTCCGATTTATCGAAGATGACCGCCAGGTGTGTCGGCTTGTCGTCCTTCATCTCGGCCAGGAGCTTCCACAACATGTTGCAGAAGCCGAGCACGGCATTGACCTGCAACCCGTCCGATTTGCGAGTCAGCGGCGGCAACGCATGATAGGCGCGGAAAATGTAGCCGGAACCGTCGACCAGAAAGAGGTGGTCGCCCTTTTTCAGCGGGCGGGCCGCCGGGTTTGACACGGCGGGGGCCTTTTCAGGCGCGGCTTTGGATTTCGATTTGGCGGATGTCGGCATGGCCGGAATGTGGGCCGTCACGGCGATTGAATCAATGCATGTTAACCTGCCTGTGGATGCAGGATTATCAGGCTGTTTACGGGTTTGTGACTAAGTCGGCGTCTCGCGACTCGGAACTGGCTCTGCTATTGAGGCGATCTGATTTGCGCCCTGATTTG
>DASYCM010000271.1:0-3851 GCA_036500165.1 Pseudolabrys sp. | reverse complement strand
GGTGCGGCGTTTCGAGACCCGTCTCCACGAGAAGGTCACCGACGCGAATTTTACCTTCGTCGCCATCGACGGGCAGGGCGCGCCGCGGCCGATCCCGGCGGCGTAGAAGCCCTACACCTTCGTTTGCGTCACTCTTCCCTTCGCTCATCGCGTTTCGCCCACGGTACAATTGAGCGGCGCGGGCTTGCGTCCCATTGTTGGAGGCGGAGCAGGGGAAAGCGACAGGAGCGCCTTGTGCGTAAATCGTCCAACGATCTCCGCCAAACCAATGGGCACCGTTGTGCCGTCTGCTGCGGAAAGTTCGGTCTCGTTCGCCATTACACGCGCGGCAGGGGCGTGTGTTCGCGCAAGTGCCGCGAGCGCCTCAGGACGCGACGGGCGAACACCATCAAGTGGCTGTTCAGCGCCGAAGCGGTTTGACGCGGAAGCTCGATCGTAAAAAAAAGAGCCCCGAATGCCGGGGCTCTTTTCCTTTGGCTTTCCTTTTAGCTTCCTCTTGGCTTTCCTTTGGCGTGTTTTTTCTATCGCGTTGACGGCGCGCCGGGTGCTGCCGGGGGTGCCGGTCGTGCCGGGCTTCCCGTCGAGCTTGGCGCCGGCGACGTCATCGGCGATGTCGTGCCCATGCCGGTGGTCGTCGCCGGCTGGCCGTTCACCGCCTCGTTGTCGGTGCGATGCGGCAGCATGACGAGCGCGCCGAGAATGATGGCGAGCACGATCACGCCGCCGATGATGTAGTTGTAGTTCGACTTAACCTCGACGTTTTGATTGTTCGCGCGCAGTTCGTCTTCCGAACGGAGCCGTCCATTGTCATCGTAGGCCATTGGGTTCCTCCTTCGCTTGTCCTTGCGCAGGTGGATAACCCAATAAGAGGAGCCCCGGTTCCCGTTACACTTTGCAACTTAAAACTTGGGAACTCAGTTGGTCTTTTCCGCCTGCGCCACCAGCACCGGCGTTTCGCGCCACAGCGAAGGGAACATTTTCTTCAGGTTCTCGACCTTCGGCGCATCGTTGACGACGATGTAGGGCTGGTAGGGGTGCCGCGTGGCGTAATCCTGATGATAGGCCTCGGCCGGGAAGAACGACGCGTTCACGGTGCCGGTCTTGGTCACGATCGGCTTCTTGAAGGATTTCGCCGCGTCGAGCTGCGCGATGTAGTCCTTCGCAGTCTTCGCCTGCGCACCGGATTGCGGGAAAATCTCCGAGCGATACTGCGTGCCGGAATCCGGGCCCTGCCGGTTAAGCTGGGTCGGGTCGTGCGCGACCGAGAAGTAGATCTGCAAAATTGTGCCGTAGGACACCTGCTTCGGATCGAAGGTCACCTTCACCGCCTCGGCATGGCCGGTGCGGCCGCCGCTCACGGTGGAGTAGTCGGCGTCCTTCTGCGTGCCGCCGGCATAGCCGGACACGGCGTTGGTCACGCCCTTGGTGTGCTGGTAGACGGCCTGGACGCCCCAGAAACACCCGCCGGCGATGACGGCGGTCTCGAGGTTCGCGCCCGCGGGCGCTTCCGCCGTGGGGGCGGGAAGGGTGACGGCGGTCTCGGCGCGCGCACTGAGCGGCGCGACCGCAAAGGCGGCTAAAGTGAAGGTAGTGAGCAAGGCTACGGTGCGGTTCATGAAAATCCTCCCGATGTTCGCGCATTAGATACGGGCGAAGCGGCCGTCCGGCAAAACACGATGATACACGTCTGCGTGACGGGCGCGTTATGGGCAAAAACCGCAATCGCGCCGCATTTCCTTGGCAACGCCGCCGTGCCATAACCCCGCTATCGGCGACCAAACGGTTTCGAAAAGAGGACACGCATGCTTTTCCGCTCTTTATTTCGTCCCTTTGCCGCGCTTTCTCTTACTCTCTGTCTCATGAGCCCCGCGCTCGCCGCCAAATGCGGCGGCGACTTCAACACCTTCGTTTCCGCCATGGGGCGCGAGGCCGCGGCCGCCGGCGTGTCGCAGGCCGTCATTTCGCAGGCGCTGTCCGGCGTCACCATCGACCAGACGGTGCTCTCCTTCGATCGCCGCCAGCGCGGCATGTTCCACTCGAGAAGCTTCGAGGATTACGCGTCCACCCGCGTCATCCCGGCGCGCATCAAGCGCGCGCAAAACCTGATGCAGAAGCATGCGCAATTGCTGTCGCGCGTCGAGCGGCAGTTTGGCGTGCCCGCATCCGTCGTCATGGCGATCTGGACGCTGGAAACCGACAATGGCGGCGGCGACATGGGCAAGCTGCCCGTCGTGCGCACGCTGTCGACATTGGCCTGGGATTGCCGCCGCACCGAATTGTTTCAAGGTGAGCTGATCGCGGCCTTGCAGATCGTGCAGCGTGGCGACCTGCCGCTGCGCGACATGGTCGGCGCCTTCGCCGGCGAGATCGGCCAGACGCAATTTCTGCCGTCGTCCTACATCAAGTACGGCGTCGATTTTGACGGCAACGGCCATGTCGATCTGCGCCACTCGGTGCCGGACGTGCTAGCCTCGACCGCCAATCTCCTGCACACCGCCGGCTGGCAGCCCGGTGCTCCCTATGGCGAAGGCACGCAGAACTTCAACGTCGCGATGCGCGAGTGGAATCGCTCCGAGATCTACCGCAAGACCATCGTGCTGATGTCGCAACGTATCGCCGGGCAGTAGCGAGACGTTTCGCTGCTGGACATGAAATGAAGACGGCGGGCTTGCGGCCCGCCGTTTGTTTGTGTCGCGTGGAGAGCTTTACTCCATGCCCTCGATAATGCGCACGTCACGCACCGCGCCGTCGCCGAGCACCTTCACCGCCGCCTGATAGGCAGGCGAGTCGTGTGCGGCCTTGGCCTTTTCGACATTGTCGAATTCGGTGACCACGACGCGCTGAATCACGCCGGACTCATAGGCCGCCGCCGCGGTGCCGCGGGCGAGATACTTCGCGCCGAACGGCGCGGTGGCCGGCCCGGCCAGCTTGGCATAGGCCGCCAATTTATCGGGGTCCTTCACTTCGCGATAAAACGTGATCCAGTAGGCCTTGGCCATGGGGGCTCCTTTTTGAGTTTTTTGAAGAGAGGAAGCGGGCAGGTTGGACCGGCATACTAGCTGCGTTGCCGCGGTAGTAACAGCGCGCTGACTTCTCACCGTCATGGCCGGGCTTGTCCCGGCCATCTACGCCTCTGATGCGATACTCTTAGGGCGGGTTAGCCCATCGGGTCTTCGCGACGCGCGGCCGGAAGGCAGGATCCGGCGTAACCCGCCGTTTGCGACGTCGGCGGATTACGCTTCGCTAATCCACCCTACGCACAAGGCCGGGCATGACGAATCCAGCTCTTGAAAAATAATCCTATCGTCTATTGACTATGGTCCTTCTATAGACATATATTCCGTCACCTTCCTCACGCGAGGGGCGTGTCTGCAGACATGCCGGCACGCGGGGAGGGGGCGGCGCCCGCGGGCGGGGCTTGTAACCCCGCACTCGGGAGGCCTCGGGTCATCGTCCGCTCCCACTACGGGGAGCTGCCTTGAATGGCTGGACGCGGTGTTGATGAAGGCGGGGGAAACCCTGCCGGATGAGGGGCCCCGAAGGGGCCCGTCGGCACCCGGAAGAACGGTCCCGAGGACAGAAAAGCCGCAGGTGGAGCGCCGAGAGGCGACGCGCGCTGATCGCAAAGCGCGCGCTCCGTCGAAAGACGGGGACCAAGCGGTGGCGCCTTTCGGCGCTTCATCCCCTCGCATTTTTTGTGAGGGCGCATGGCCCGGCGCCGTTCGGCGCGCGGCAATAATTCCGCACATCCCGACATTCCCAAAGCTCAAAGGTGGCCTCATGAAACGACAATCGAACACGCAGCCGAGCGAACCCGAGGTCGACGACGATCCGGTGCCCAAGAACATCCA
>DASYCM010000270.1:0-13934 GCA_036500165.1 Pseudolabrys sp. | reverse complement strand
CCGGTCGTTACCTTCGGGGTAACCAGATCGGCGGCGGTGATCGGCTTGTTCATATGGTGCTCCCTGCGCAAAGACGATTGAAATCCGGACTGCGGATGGCGCGGGGGCAAAAGTCCCTGTCCCTTCGCCGGCATGACCCGGATCAGGTTCAAAGGGTTTTTCTCAGCCCAACACGGGCACCCCTCGGAACGGACTCAATCTAGGCGCAACGGGCGGGGGGCGCAATCGCCCGGTTCCGGTTCCAGCGCAACGCCGCCTTGTAAGGCCACTTTGCAACGCTGCCTTGCAAAGCCGGGCGTCAGACGCCCATCGCCGCCTTCATCCGTGCCGGATTGAGCGGCAAATCGCGGACGCGCACCCCGGCCGCGCGGGCGACGGCGTTGGCAATCGCCGCGGACGCCGGGCCCTGGCCGGCCTCGCCGGTACCGAGGAAGGGCTGATCCGGCCGGTCGATGACGTGGACGTCGATGCTGTCCGGCATGTCGGGGAAGCGCAGGATCGGATAGCCCGACCAGTCGCGGCTGGTGATCTCGCGTTCGCTGAAGGTGACTTCCTCCTGCGTCGTCCAGCTTGCCGACTGCACGATGGCGCCTTCGATCTGATTGCGGATGCCGTCATGGTTCACGGCCTCGCCGCTGTCGACGGCGGCCACCACCTTGCCGATCTTGACGATGCCGGTCTGGCGGTCGACCGAAACCTCCATCGCCACCGCGCAATAGGCGCCGAGATTCTTGTAGCGCGCGAAGGCGAAGCCCTGACCGCGGCCGCGCGGCAGCTTGGCGTTCGGCTGCCAGCCGAATTCCTTGGCGGCTTTGCTGACGACGTCGCGGGCGCGGGCGTCTTCGAGGTGCTTGAGGCGGAATTCGACCGGATCGATACCGGCGGCGTCCGCCGCTTCATCCATGAAGCTCTCGATAGAGAAGACGTTGAGATAGGCGCCGAGCCCGCGCAGCGCCGAAACGCGGATCGGCATTTGCGGAATGAAGCGGCTGACGACGCGTGCGTTCGGCAGGACGTATAGTGGGATGGCGTTGCGGTCGCCGCCGCCTTCCGGCTGCGGGATCGGCTTTGGCTCGTCCGGTGTGAAAGCGGCTTCGACGAGCTGGCCGGCGAGCAGGTTGCCGGCGCCGCCCGGCCGCATCGAATGCGTGTTGCTCCAGACTTCATACTGCCAGTCGATCAATTTGCCATCGGCATCGACCGCGGCGGAAACCTGCGATGACATCGCCGGGCCGAACGGCTCCCAGCCGTGCTCCTGCTCGCGCATCAACTGCAGGCGGATCGGCCGGCCGGGTAGTGCCCGCGCAATCAACGCCGCGTCGCCGGCGCTGTCGTCGGCGGCGTTATGGCCGTAGCAGCCGGAGCCTGCGGTATGAATGCAGCGGATCTGCTCCGGCGGCATATTGAGGAGTTTCGCCACCGCACTGCGCAGCGGGAACATGCCCTGGGCGTGGCTCCAGATCGTGAGCTTGCCGCCGTCGAACAGAGCGACGGCGCAAGACGGACCGATCGAGGCGTGCGATTTGTACGGACGGCTGTAGGACGCGCGCAGCGCTTTGACGCCCGGCTGGCCGATCGTGCCATGATCGAGGATCGTGGTGGCGCTGTTCGGCAAACTGCGCAGATAATCCTGGATGCCGCTTTGCTTCGGCAACTGCGTGGGGTCGTTCCAACGCGCGGCGTCTTCGAGAAGATGCATGGCGAGGATTGCCTGCTCCTCGCGCTCGGCGGCGACGGCGAGGAAACTGCCGTCGCGGATCACTTTGACGACGCCGGGCAGCTTCTCGACGGCGGCGGTGTCGATGCTGGCTAATCTCGCACCATAGGCGGGTGGCCGCACGACGCGGGCATGTAACATACCGTCGGGCCGCATGTCCTGGACGTAGCTCTCGCCGCCGGTGAGCTTGCCGGGAATATCGACGCGCGCCATCGGCTTGCCGATCACGGTGAGGCTGCCGGATTTCTTGATCGTAGTCTCGGCGCGCACGTCGCGATGCAGGTCGAGGCCGGCGACCAGTTCGCCGTAACTGATCCTGGTGCCGTCTGGAGTGACGACTGCACCATTCTGGGTCTTCAGATCGCTGACGTTCAATCCAACGCGTGCCGCGGCGAGTTCGAGCAAGGTGACGCGCAAATCGGCTGCGGCAAAACGGATCGCGGTGCCGCAATCCTGCATCGAATGGCTGCCGGCAGTGTAGCCTTCGTCGGTCGTCAGCCCGGTATCGGCGGTGATCATAGTGATTGCGGACGGCGGCAGGTCGAGTTCTTCCGCCGCGCATTGAATGAAGGCCGTTTTGACGCCGGTGCCAAGTTCGGCCTTGCCGGCCAGCACGGTGGCGCGGCCGTCGGCCGCAAGCTTGATCCAGGAATCGACCTTGGGATATTTGGACAGATCGCCGGGCAGCTTCGGCGCTGGCGGCTTCGCCGGACTTGGTGCTGCCTGACTTGGCACCGCCTCCTGCGCTTGAGCGCCGTGAAGCGAGAAGCTGACGACCAGCGCGCCGGAGCCAGCCAGAAATTCGCGGCGAGTGTGAGGGATGTTCATCGTGCGCCCTCCACGCTCGCTGTGCGCATGTCTTTCATGGCGCGGCGGATCGCGCGCAGAATGCGCATGTGCGTGCCGCAACGGCATAGACTGGGCGCCATGTAATCGCGGATTTCGGATTCGCTGGCGCGCGGTTTGTGCTCGATCAGCGCTTGGGCTCGCATCACCATGCCCGGGATGCAATAGCCGCATTGCGCGGCCTGCTCGGCGATGAAGGCGCGCTGCACCGGGCCAGGATTGTCGGGCGTGCCGAGCCCTTCGAGCGTCGTGACCTGGCGGCCCTCCAGCACCGAAATGGGCGTGACGCACGAGTATACCGGCTGACGATCGACCAGCACGGTGCATGCGCCGCATTGGCCGAGCCCGCAGCCGAACTTGGCGCCGTTGAGTTTGAGATCGTTGCGCAAGACGTACAGCAGCGGCGTCGATGGCGCCGCGTCGACTTGGTGGGGCTTGCCGTTGACGGTGATGGTCGTCATGACGCGTTCCTCTACGAACCTGGTCTTTACGATCCGGTCTTTATGATCCGGTTTTGCGCCGCGCCTCGGTGAGGCGGGCGTCGATACCGGTCCATTGCGGCTTGTCGCTGAAGTGCGTGCGCACATACCCGGCCAGCGCGACAATCTGAGCATCGGTCAGCGCGGTGGAAAATCCCGGCATGATGAAGCCGCGCTCGCGCGCCTGCGGGTGAATGCCGGAAAGAATGATCTGCAGCAGATTGCCGGGGTCTGGCGAATTGATGGCGTCGCTCAAGCCAAGATCGACGGGCCGCGCGCTTGGCGTCTGGCTGCCGCTGCGATGGCAACTCGCACAGGCGCCCACGAAGATCGCGGCACCGTCATTCGTATTGCCGCTTTTTCCGGTCGTTGCCTGCAAGGAGGCAAGGGAAACGATGGCCGGCGTTTTTTCGCGTGCGGCCTTGAGCGCGGCGTCGGCGCGGCGTGACTTTGCCTCGTCGTCGGTTCCGGATAGCGACGCGATGTAAGTCGCCAGCGCGCGGACATCGCTTTCCGGCGCTTTGGCGAGGCCGTCGATCACCGCCGTCATCGGACCGGACGCGTGGCCGTGATGCGCGTCCCAGCCGGTACGGAGATATTGAAACGCCGCTTCCGCGGTCCACGGCGCCGCGGCCGTCGAATTGCCATTGAGCGCGGGCGCGTGCCAGTTCTCGGCGATGCCGCCGTTATAGGCTTCGTTTTTCTTTTCCGCGCCGAGCGCATTGCGCGGCGTGTGGCAGGCGCCGCAATGACCCAAACTCTCGGCTAGATAAGCGCCACGGTTCCACGCCGCGTTCTGCGCGGTGTCCGGCTTGAATTCGCCCCGGCGCAGGTACAGGAGCTGCCAACCGGCGGCCGCCAACCGGATATTCAGCGGGAAGGCAAGGGCAGGCTCGCGGTTTTGTTGCTGCACCGGATCGCGCGTCATCAGGTAGCTGTAGATCGCGTCGATGTCGGTGTCGGCGGCGTGCGTGAAATGATCGTAAGGAAACGCCGGATAAAGATGCTGGCCCTTGCGGTCGACGCCGTCATGCATGGCGCGCCGGAACGCCGCCTGCGACCAGCTGCCGATGCCGGTATCCGGATCGGGCGTGATGTTGCTGCCGTAAAGGGTGCCGAACGGCGTCTCGACCGGATAGCCGCCGGCATAAGCCTGGCCGCCGGCTTGAGTGTGGCAGACCACACAACTGCCGATCGATGCCAGCGCGGCGCCCTTGGCGACAATGGCGGGATCGTAAGTTGAGGCGTCGACGGGGCGGACCGGTGCGATTTCGCTATGCCAGGCCCACGCGTAAAAGCCGCCGAACGCGACGACGGCAACGAGCACGAGAACGGATATGACTCGCAGTAGCATGAAGGGGTCCCACCGGACCATGACACAACCGGCACGGACGTGGTCGGTTCCGATCCACTATGTCATTTAATGAAGTTAGAGTCTCGGCAGTTCGGTAACGGCGACGCGTGCGGTACCCGCTGCCTCCGCGATCACGCGCAGGGTATTGGAATCGAACTCGATGCCGGTCATGCGCAGGTCGTTGACGGCCGCATCGACTTTCACCCCGGCGCTGTCCTTCTGGAAGTCGGCGAGCGCTACGGTGATCTTTTTCAGCGCGTCGGCGGCAAACGGCTTCAGGTCGATCTTGGCGTTCTCGGCCAGCGCGTCCTGCAGATAGGGCGTCGCGGCGCGCGCGGCTGCGTTGAGCAAGCCATAGGCGGCGTCGGATTCCACGGCCACTTCGAGATCGGTCAGCCGCAGGATCTGGTTTTGCTGATCGAGTACTGGCTTACCCCAAATATTGATCGTGGCGTTGGCGCCGAAGCCGAACCAGCTTTTCTTTTCCTTGGCCTTCACCCGTAGCGAAATGAGAATGCGCTCGCCCGCAGCGGCAAGGCTGGCGCTCAGCACTTCCGCATCGACCGCGGCGCTGCCGTCTTCCGGGAAATGCCGGCCCTTGAGCTGTGCGTTGAGGAGCTTGGTGAGGTCGGTGAACGGCAGGTCGATCGGCACGCCGATGGCGAGCTTGCCGTTATCCATCGGCGGCACCAGTTCGAGCGCGGCCGGGAACGGGCAATCGGGCTTGGTTTGGGTCGGGACGATTTTGGTTTCGGCCTGCACGCCGACGGTGAGCGTGAGGTTACGCGTATCGACTTGCGGCTGCGCCGCGGCGGCGCGCACCGGGCGCATTTCCAGCCACAGGGTGGGCAGGCCGGTGTCGCCGCCGCCGAGCGGAATGGAGCGGCACATCTTGGCCCATTGCTCGCGCGCCGAACGCTCGATGAAGGGGTCGGCGCGCAACCGGTTGGACAGTGCCGAAACCTGCTCGTTGGTGGCGCGGTCGATCAAAGGTTTCGCCTCGTTCGACACGTTGAGTTTGAGCCCTGCGATCGAGACCGCGCTGTCGCTGAGCGACACCTGCGCCGAGAGGTTCGGTTCAAGCCGCCAGTTCGCGGTGAGCGCCGGCCGCGCCACCACCGTCACTTGGCCCTTAATTTCGGCCTTCTGGTCCAGCACTTGATTTGTAAGCTTGCCGATGTCCTTGCCGAGCGCGCCGTTAAGCAAACCTGTGATGCCGCTGGTGAGATTGCCCGCGACGCCGGCAATCTGGCCGGTGAGCTGTAGTTCGCCGTTGAGCGGGATAGTGGCCGTCAGCTCGTTCGGCCGGCCGCTCATCAGCATGCTGCCGCGCTTGATCGTCATGCCGATATTGGCCTTGGACAACAGATTGCTGACCGGATTGTTGTTGTTGCTAGCGAGATCGCGCGGCGCAGCGTTGTCGAGGCTCGCCCGGATGGCCGGTATCGAAATTGCCACCGGCGCGATGACGTAGGACGCGCGCGTGACCGGCGGCAATGGCGGCATCTGCGGCAGCTTTGCCACAGCTTTCTTGGCGTCATTATCGTGCGGCAGGAAGCTGTCGAGGGCCCATAACGTCGCCACAAAGAACAGCCCGACGACGCAGATCGCGCCCAGCGTCAGGCGAAAGGTGCGCGAGCTGCCGAACAGGCGCACCGGCGCGGTGACGATATAGATGATCCTGTCGAGCATAAAAAATTCCCGCCCGAGTCGCCTCGGACGGGAACATTAGTGTGTCAGCCGCCGCTACGCCAGCGGCGGAATGTCCTGGCCTAGTCCGCCAGTTCGCCGACTGCCGGCAGGTTTTCCGCCAGCACTTTCGGTGGCCGCAGCCGCACGTAGATCTGCGCCACAATCAGGAGGACGCAGAGCGCGACGAACACGGCGCTGATCGGGTGCTTGATGAACACCAGAGCGTCGCCGCGCGAGATCAACATGGCGCGGCGGAAGTTTTCCTCGAAGCGCGGACCCAGCACGAAGCCGAGCAGGATCGGCGCCGGATGGAAGTCGAGCAGCAGCAGCATGTAGCCGACGATGCCGACAACGATGGTCTCACCGACCTGGAAGAAGTCGTTGTTGGTCGAGTAGACGCCGATGCAGACGAAGAACAACGCGCTCGGATAGAGGTAGCGGTAGGGGATCGTCAGCAGCTTCACCCACAGGCCGATCATCGGCACGTTGAGCACGACCAGCATGATGTTGCCGATCCAGAAGCTCGCCACCAGGCCCCAGAAGATATCCGGATGCTCGGCGATCAACTGCGGTCCCGGCACGATGCCCTGGATCATCAGCGCGCCGAGGATCAGCGCCATCACGGCGTCGCCCGGAATGCCGAGGCTCATGGTTGGGATGAAGTCGCCCTGCACCGACGAGTGCGTAGCGGCTTCGGGGCAGGCAACGCCTTCAATCATGCCGCTGCCGAATTTCTCCGGTGTCTTGGAGATCTTCTTTTCAGTGGCATAGGAGATGAACGAGGCGATGGTCGGGCCTGTGCCGGGAATAAGGGCGCACAGACTGCCGATGATGGTGCCGCGGAACATGGCGCCCCAGGAGCGGCGTAGTTCGTCCCGGGTCGGACGCAGGTCCTTGAAGCTGACATTGGTATACTTGGTGTCGACTTCAGAGAGCTGATTGACGCTCTTCATGAACTCGGCAATACCGAACAAGCCGAGCGCGATGGCGACGATCTCGACGCCGTCGAACAGGTTCGGAATGCCGAAGGTGAAGCGCGGCGTGCCGGTCTCGATGTCGCTGCCGACGATGCCGAGCAACAAGCCGACCAGGGTCATGGCCACGCCCTTGAGCGGCGAACCGCGCGCCAGCGTCGAACCGGCGAGCAGGCCGAGCAACATCAGCGAACAGATTTCCGCCGGGCCGAACTTCAGCGCCACCGATACCAGGATCGGCGACAGGAAGATCATTTCGGTGATGCCCCAGGAGGCGCCAACGAATGAGGAGAGCACCGTGATGCCGAGCGCGGCGCCGCCACGACCCTGCTTGGTCAGCGGGAAGCCGTCGAGACACGTCACCGCATGTGGTGGATGACATGGCAGGTTGAGGAGGATCGAGCAGATGGCGCCGCCGTATTGTGCGCCATAGAACACGCCCGACAACATCAGGATGGCGCCGACCGGCTTGATGCCGAAGGTCAGCGGCAACAGGATCGAGATGGTGGCGAGCGGGCCCATGCCCGGCAGCACGCCGACCATGTTACCGACGAGCACGCCGATGAAGCACCACATCAGGTTATGCGGCTCGAGCGCGACGCCGAAGCCGTACCAGAGATCTGTAAGCGAGGTCGCAATCATCAGAAGGCCCACCGGAACAGCGGAAAGGGAAGCTGCAGGATGTAGGAGAACAGCACGCAGCCGGGAATGGTGATCAAGACGCCGAGAATGAGAGAGCTCTTCCAGGTCGCTTCGCGATCGCCGAGCGCGGAGACGAAGACGCAGAAGAATGTCGCGGCCACCATGCCGAAGTATTCGCCCATAACGATGAACAGCACCGGGCCTGCGAGAATGCAGAACCAGCCGAGCCACTCTTTGTTAACGGGGAGGATGCGTTCATCCGGCTCAAGCGGCGTGACGACGGCGGTGCCGAAAATCAGCATGCCGACGAAGGTGAGCGTGATGCCGAGAATGAATGGAAACATTCCGGGGCCCATGTGCATGAGCGTTCCGGTGTTATAGCTCATCGAATTGAGCGTTACGGCTGCGCCGAGCAGCGTTATGGAACCACCGGCGTAGAAATCGCGTTTTCGCAGAAGCGTATCGAGCACTTGGCACTCCCTCCACAAGGGCTTTTGTCCGATCCCTTAGCCCATGCGGCGACGCGGCTTTCGTTAAAAATCGGTAATGTTATGTTGATGTGGATTTTATATTTGCAGCTTGGGGGTTTTTATTTTTGAAAAAAATAAGTTATATCAAGTGCTATAGCCTCTAAGTTACGACTTAAGTCTAAGATGTTTTTATGTGGACTACCGAAATGAAAAAGCGCGCCGCAAGAAACAATTCTTGCAGCGCGCTTCATCGAAAAAACACGAGTATCGAGACGGGAGTATGACGGCTTTCGTTTACGGCTTTGCTTCTTAAGTTTTAGAGCCGAAACGATGCAGCTTGAGCACGGTGTAGACCGTGTCGCTCGCCGGCGTCGGAATATTAAGTTCCCGTCCGAGCGCGCGCACCTTGCCGGACAGCCAATCCAGCTCGAGACGGCCGCCGCGATCGAGATCGTTGGCCATTGAACCCTTCATCGTCGGCGTTGTTTTCGTTTCGACGAAGTTCATGCGTTCGTCGATATAGGCCGCGTCGAGCGCAACGCCTTTGGCTTTGCCGACGGCGAATGCTTCTTCCATCAGTTGACGGAAGAAGGCTTTCAATTCGGGATCGGCAAAAATGGGTCCGACGCCGGAGCGCAACGCTGCGGTCCCGCCGGTCATCGCGGTGAGGAAGATGAACTTCTTCCACAACTCGGTTTGAATAGCCGGTGTCAAAACAATGTCGAGCTTGGCTGCCTTGCCGGCGGTAACGAAAGCATCGAGCGTCACGTCGGCGTGGTTGTCGGCATGCCCGAACAATACCTGGTGAAACTGACTGGTCTGCTTGATGAAGCCGGGGGCGGCGAGATTGACCGCGATATAGGCGATGCCGCCGACGACCTTGTCGGCGCCGACGATTTTTGAAATGCGCTCGACGCTGTCGATGCCGTTCTGCAACGTGATGATGCGCGTGTTCGGGCCGATCAACGGCTTGGCCTGTTCCGCGGCGGCTTCGGTGTCCCACAGCTTGACGGCGAACAGCACGATGTCGACGGGGCCGACGTCGGCGGGGTTGGCAGTGGCGTTGACCTTCGGCAGATGCAGGTCGCCGTGCACGCTCTCAATTGTCAGGCCCTTGGTCTTGAGCGCTTCGAGATTGGCGCCGCGCGCGATGTAGGAAACGTCATGCCCTGCCACTTGCAGGCGCGCGCCGTAATAGGCGCCGATCGCGCCCGCCGCCATTGCTGCAATCTTCATGATCGTCTCCTCTTAAATCGAAAGGGGCCGCTATTTCTTTGTGCCGACGAGAGCCGCAGCCGCGCGGCCGGCTGCCTCTATATATATCGGGTCGCGGTGGATGAGCATGGTTGAAAAGGCGCCGTCCATCAGAATGACGATTTGTTGCGCGAGTTCATCCGGCTTTTTCCGCCCATCGGCGGCGATGATACCGGCGAGCCAGGCTTCAACCGCGGATTTGTGTTTCGCGCCCACTTTAATGGCTGGATGACCGGGCATTGCCGCGAGTTCGGCGGCGGTACGCAAGAACCCGCAGCCTTTCCATTTCGGATGGCGGGCCGATTGGGCGAGATTTTTGAAAATGGTTTCGATCTTCGCGGGCAGCGGTCCTTTCGCCTGCTGAAACCATTTTGCGAAGACGGCGAGGTTGGGCGCATCGCGCGCTTCGAGATAGGCGGCGATCAAATCGTCCTTGCTCTTGAAATGATAGTAGAGCGTCCGCTTGGTGAGGCCCGCTTTCGCGGCCACCGCGTCGATGCTGACGCTGCGGATGCCTTCGCCGTAGAACAGCTTTGATGCGGCTTCGACAATACGGTTGCGTGTCGGATTTGGGTCTCGTGGCATGCCTCGTATGTATACCGTATAGTGAGTATACACAAAAGGCTGCTTACGGTTTCCTCGAATGATACGAGGTGATCCATGCCAGACGTGCTCTTTGACCTGCGCGACCGCATCGCGCTGCTGACTTTCAACAGGCCGCAGAAGCTCAACGCTTTGAGTTATGGCTTGATCGACGGACTGATGCGGCTGCTCGACGTCATCGAAGCCGATGCGGGCGTGGGGGCCGTCATTCTCACCGGCAATGGCCGCGCATTCTCCGCCGGCGCCGATATTCACGAGTTTTCGGAAAGCGTGCGCGCCGGTGCCGATGTGGCCGTTCGCGATTTCGTGCGCCGGGGTCAGGCCATGACGGCGCGGCTCGAAGCTTTCACGAAGCCGATCATCGCTGCCGTCAACGGCATCGCCTTTGGTGGCGGCTGCGAGATCACCGAAGCGGTGCATATCGCCATCGCCAGCGATCAGACGGTCTTCGCCAAGCCGGAAATCAACATCGGCATGCCGCCGACATTCGGCGGCACCCAACGGCTGCCACGTCTTGCGGGCCGCAAGCGCGCGCTCGAATTGCTGCTGACCGGCGACACTTTCTCGCCGCAACGGGCATTCGAGATCGGATTGATCAACAAGGTCGTGCCGCATGACGAGTTGCTGAGCGCGTCGCGCGATATGGCGCAGCGCATCTTGCGCCATTCGCCAGTGGCGGCCGCGAGCATCCTCACCGCTGTAACGCGTGGCCTCAACACCAGCATCGGCGAAGGACTTGCGATCGAAAGCGAGCAGTTCGCACGCGTCGCGCCCTCGCATGATCTGCGCGAAGGATTGGATGCATGGATCGCGCGCCGTTCGCCGGTCTATAACGGATCCTGGAACAAGGAGCCTCACGCATGATCGCGGTCATCTTCGAGTCCTGGCCGAAGCCCGGCAAGATGCAGAGCTATCTCGACATGGGCGCGGCGCTGGCGTCGCATCTCGACGGTCTCGATGGCTTCATTTCGATCGAGCGGTTTCAGAGTGTCGTCGATCCCGCCAAGCTGGTGGCGCTTTCATTCTGGCGGGACGAGGCCGCCGTCGACAACTGGCGCAAGAATGATGTTCACCGCACGGTTCAGTCGAAAAGCCGGGAGACGGTGTTTGACGATTACCGGCTGCGCGTCGCCGCGGTATTGCGCGATTACACGATGACGGCGCGCGAACAGGCGCCGGCCGACAGCCGCAATGTTCACCTCTAAAAGCAAAAAAATTGCCCGGCTTTTTAGGGCCGGGCAAGTTTGGGGGAGGTTCAGACAGTAGAACTAGCGAATGGTCGACCAGGTGCGCTGCGCGGTGGTCTGCGGCGCATTGGTGTAGGAAGAAGACAACGACACCGGCTGAAGCTGTGCGCTGTTGACCGGACGGGTCTGGGCGCGGGCCTCGATGGTGCCGTTCATCGGCATCACGACGACCTTGGCGCCGACCTGCACGCGATTGTAGAGATCGGTCACGTCGTCATTCGTGAGACGGATGCAGCCCGAAGAAACCTGCTTGCCGATCGTGGTCGGGTCGTTGGTGCCGTGAATGCGGTACTCGCTGGTACCGAGATACATGGCGCGTGCGCCGAGCGGATTGCCCGGTCCGCCCATTGTCATGCGCGGCAGATAGGGCTGACGCTTGATCATCTCGGCCGGCGGATACCAATCGGGCCACGCGGCCTTGCGCGCGATGTTCTTGACGCCGGCCCAGGTGAAGCCTTCGCGGCCGACGCCGATGCCGTAGCGCATCGCCTGACCGTTGCCGAGCACGAGATAGAGATACGTGTGGGGCGTATCGATCACGATGGTGCCGGGCGCTTCGCGGGTCGGATAGTTGACGACCTGGCGCTGCAAGCGCGGATCAAGCTGCGCATCTTCGCCGACTTCGGCCTGATCCATCGCCGAGTATTGCGGCGCGGCCTGCTGAACCTGCGCCGGCTCATCGTTGAGAAACGCAAACAGGGGTTCGGCCTGCGCGGTGCCAAAAGTGGCGACGGCGATCAACGAACCGAGCATTGCGGCTTTCTTGGTGGACTTCTTGAACATGACACCCTCCAGCGACACTCTCTTGCCTTCATTCGTCGAGAGAAGCGTCGAGAAGGTTCAATGGTTCCTGCTCACATCGCTCACATATGTTTGTGAGCGATGGAACCAAATCGCGGGATACGCCGCGGCGGTTTCAGGTTTTGCGGTGCCAGCCAACCACGGCGTCCGGGACGCAATCGGTGGAGGCGAAATAGGGCTTGATGTCGAGCAGTGGCGTGCCGTCCAGGCAATCCAGCCCGACCACGGACAGGGTAGCGCCTTCGATCTTCAGCAGCCGGACCGCGCTCATGGCGATCGGGTTGGGGCGGGCAGGCGAGCGTAAGGCAAAGGTGCCGCGCTGGACGCCGTAATGGCCGGGGACCTGGAGGACGAGGGTCCGGGGCGACTTATCCATCCAATAGAGCAGGACGAGGTGGCTACAGGTTTCGACGTCCTTCAGGCCATCGGCCCAGCGCGGATCGACCTCGACGGTGCAAACCGCTTCGGATTCCCGGGCGTTTTTCGGGCACTCCTTGCGTTCCTTCCAGGGCGTTCGGATGCGGCCGATGAAATAGAGCCCGGCATCTGCCGCCTCAGGCAGATCAACGGTCTTTTCGCCGTCCCAGATACCGAAGTCCTTGATGTCAGAGTCCTTGGCCATCTCCGGACTATAGCCGAGCCACGGACTTTCCTAACCAGACCCACAATTTGGTGCACCGGTGGGGTTGCGAGGCCTTGTTTCAACGTATAAGCATATCTTTATATAGTGGGATAGAGCCCATACCGCCGCCGCTCGAGACAGGTCCGATGAGCGCCAACACCAAGCTCGGCTACGATGCCCTCAATGCCGCCCTCAAGGCGGCGGGCGAAGAAACGCGCCTGCGCATTCTCGCGCTGCTGAGCGAAGCCGAACTTACCGTTTCCGACCTGACCGACATCCTGCGCCAGTCGCAGCCGCGCATTTCGCGTCACCTCAAGCTGCTGGCCGAGGCCGGCCTGATCGAGCGCTTCCGCGAAGGCACCTGGGCCTTCTTTCGGCTGTCCGAGCACGGCGGTGGCGCCGAAGTGGTGCGCACTTTGATCGAGCGGCTCGATCCGGCCGATCCGACCATTGCCCGCGACCGCGACCGGCTTGCCTCGGTGCGTCACGCCCGCGCCGAGGCCGCGCAGACCTATTTCCGCGAACACGCGGCCGAGTGGGATCGCATCCGCAAGCTGCACGCCGCCGACGCCGCGGTCGAAGACGCGATCCGCACCGCGCTCGCCGACAAGCCGTTCAGGTCGCTTCTGGATCTCGGCACCGGCACTGGCCGCATGCTCGAACTGTTCGGCCCCGAGATCGAGCGCGGTCTCGGCCTCGATCTGTCGCTCGACATGCTGCTGTTGGCGCGCGACCGGCTGGAGCGTGCCGGCCTGAAAAATTGCAGCGTGCGGCAGGGCGATCTCTACGATCTGCCGCTGCCCGACGACTCCTTCGACGTCGTCATTCTACATCAGGTGCTGCACTTCCTCGACGATGGCGGCCGCGCCATCCGCGAAGCGGCGCGCGCGCTGCGTCCGGGCGGGCGCCTTCTGGTCGTTGACTTCGCGCCGCATGAACTCGAATTCCTTCGTGAGCAGCACGCGCATCGCCGTCTCGGCTTTCCGCCGGAGACCGTGACGCAATGGATGACGGCGGCGGGTCTCGAACCGGTGATGCACAAGAGCGTGAAGCCGGAGCCCGGCTCCGATGGCAAGGTCGCCGTGTCGCTATGGCTGGCGCGCGATATCCGCGCGCTGATGGCGACGCCGGCGCGACGGGTGGTGGCGTAATGAATGCTGCGATGAATCCAAAGCGGTTGAGCCGCAATGACCGCGCCGGTGCGCGCCGCATCGATGTGTCGTTCGAATTTTT
>DASYCM010000269.1:0-16874 GCA_036500165.1 Pseudolabrys sp. | reverse complement strand
GGCAGTTGCGAGCCAGGCGCGAGCTTGCCGCTGACGATGTCGGAGGTGAGCCGCGCCACCATCTCGCTGGGGAGCCCGCGCGGCGCTTCCATCGGGCGCAACAACTCAAGATTACGGGTTGATCGTCTCTGCAATCTCTTGACCCAGGCGTGAGGGTTAAGTCATCATATGACCTGACAAATAACATGCATGGCCGAAAGCTTCAATGAGCCATGCTCGGGAACGCCTGATACTCAAAGTCTAAATCGACGTCTGAGCCTGAAATAACAATCGAACCTGGGAGGGTACGATCGCCATGAAATTGTTGTCCGCCTTGCTGGTGGCCGGCTTTGCTGCCGCCGTGTTGCCGTCCACCGCGCACGCGCAATCCAAGATCGTATTCAAAGCGTCCGACGTGCATCCAACCGGCTATCCGACGGTCGAAGCCGTCGAGCGGATGGGCAAAAAACTGTCGGAGGCCACGAACGGCCGCGTCACCATCCAGATGTTCCCGTCGATGCAACTCGGCGGCGAGAAGGAAGCGATCGAGCAGGCGCAGGTCGGCGCCATTCAGATCGCACGTGTCAGCGTCGGGCCGGTCGGCACCATCGTTGACGACCTTAACGTCTTCAACCTGCCGTTCGTGTTTCGCGACATCAAGCATATGCGCGCAGTGATCGACGGGCCCATCGGCGATGAGCTGCTGAAGGAGATTGGCGACAATCCGAAGACCGGCCTCGTCGGCCTGGCCTGGATGGATGGCGGCGCGCGCAGCTTCTACAACAAGGTGCGCGACATCCGGAAAGTCGAGGATCTCAAGGGTCTCAAGATCCGGATGATGGGCAATCCGATCTTCGTCGACACCATGAACGCACTCGGCGGCAATGGCGTCGCCATGGGCATGGACCAGGTGATGAATGCGCTGCAGACCGGCGTGGTCGACGGAGCGGAAAACAATGCGCCCAGCTATGACTCGTTCGGTCATGTGCCGGTCGCCAAACATTATTCGCTGACCGAGCACCTTATTATCCCGGAACTGCTGGTATTCTCGCGCAAGTCTTTCGATGCTCTGTCGAAGGAAGATCAGGCGCTGGTCCTCAAGTTCGGCAAGGAGACGCAACTCGAGCAGCGCAAGCTGTGGGACGAGCGCGTCGAGGCGTCGATGAAGAAGATCAAGGACGCCGGCATCGAGGTCATCACCATCTCCGACAAGAAGCCGTTCCAGGACGCGGTGAAGCCGGTGTGGGATAAATACGGCGCGAAGTATTCGGCGCTCGTGAAACGCATCCAGGACACCCAGTAATCAGGAGCCGGTAGGGCCGGCCAAAACAACTGGCCGGCTCTCGCTTTTCACGGGAGGGCTTTCATGAAGGCGCAATACTTCCGCGCGATGGACGCAATTCATCGCGCCTGCCTGATCGTGGCGGGCAGTTGTCTCGTCATCATTACGCTGATTATCCCTTACGGCGTTTTCACGCGCTATGTGCTCAACAGCGCGGCGTCGTGGCCGGAGCCTTTGGCGACGCTGCTGATGATCGTGATGTCGTTCACGGCGGCCATCGTCTGCTACCGCGAATATCTGCACATCGGCGTCGGCGTGCTGCCGGTCTATCTCAAGGAGCCGGCCAAGACGTATCTCGGCTGGTTTCTCGAAACCTGCATGCTGGTCACCAATGTGTTCATGCTGGTGTGGGGCATCAGACTGGTCGAGGCTACGTATTTCCAGGTCATCGCCGAATTTCCGATTCTGTCGGTGGGCGTATCGTATTTGCCGATCCCGCTGGGCGGCGGGCTGACGGCGCTTTTCGTCATCGAGCGAATGCTGACGGGCAAGTTCTTCCAGGAGCCCGAGGCCGAAACCGTCAGCCAGTTGACGACGGAATAACCGATCATGGAAATCTTCGTCCTGATCGGCAGCTTCACCGTCGTGTGCCTGATGGGCATGCCGGTGGCCTATGCGTTAGGCCTCGCCTCGATTATCGCCGCGCTCTATACCGGAATTCCACTTGAAGCGGTGATGCTGAAAGTCGCCGGCGGCATGAGCGGCTTTTCGCTGCTGGCGATCCCATTCTTCATCCTTGCCGGCGCCATCATGGCGGTCGGCGGCATGGCCGAGCGGCTGGTCAATCTCGCCAAGGTTTTCGTCGGCGCCATCCGCGGCGGCATGGCGCTGGTGAACATTCTCGCCTCGACCATGTTCGGCTGCATCTCCGGCTCGTCCGTGGCCGATACCGCTGCGGTCGGCTCGGTCATGATCCCGCAGATGATCAAGGCCGGCTATCCGCGCCTCTTTGCCGTGAACGTCACCATCTCCGGCTCGTTGCAGCCTTTGCTGGTGCCGCCGTCGCACAACATGGTGATCTATTCGATCGCGGCGGGCGGCACGGTGTCGATCGGCCATATGTTCATGGGCGGCATCATTCCTGCACTGCTGCTCGGCCTGTCGCTGATCGTGCTGGTGCTGATCATCGCCCACCGCGACAAATTCCCGAGAGGCGAGGCGGTCTCGCTGCGCCAGGCCGGCAAGATCGCGCTCGATGCCGTATGGGGCATGGTCACCATCGGCATCATCCTCGGCGGCATCCTGTCCGGCGTTTTCACGCCGACGGAATCCGGCGCGGTCGCCTGCGTCTATGCCTTTTTGGTGACGATGTTCGTCTACCGCGACGTCAAATGGAGCGAGGTGCCGCTCCTGATCGGCCGCGTCGTGCGCACGGTCGGCATGGTCATGATCATGATCGGCTTCTCGATCGCCTTCGGCTACATGATGGCGATCCTGCGCGTGCCGGCGATCGCGACGCAATTCTTTGTCGACATCTCCAGCGACAAGTACACGTTCCTGCTCTGGGTCAACGTGTTGCTGCTGCTGCTCGGCACTTTCATGGATCTGGCGCCGATGCTGTTGATCTGTACGCCAATCTTCCTGCCGGCGATCAAGGCCTTCGGCATCGACCCGGTGCATTTCGGCATCATCATGATCCTCAATCTCGGCATCGGTCTGCTGACGCCGCCGGTCGGGCCGACGATGGTGGTCGGTTGCGCCATCGGCAAGGTGTCGATGGAGGCGGTGTCACGCAGCATTCTGGTATTCTACATTCCCATGGTGATCGTGCTGATGCTGGTCACCTACATCCCGGCGCTGTCGCTGTGGCTACCAAGCGTGGTGCTGCGATAGCCGCAAAAGAAAAGGCGCGCCGTGGTGAAGCGGCGCGCCAGTCGGGAGTGGGGGGACTCCACGATAAAACTCAAACTCAAAAATTCAACAACCACTCTTTACTCAACTCGCACTCACATCCTGCGCTGCGTGTTCAGCGAATGGTGGTCACACCGCCATCGGTGAGAACGACAGGCCCGCCAGCCTTGATCACGGTTGGACCTTGCGCGGCCATAATGTCGGTGCCGAGGTTGAGTTCGCGAGCCGAGATGCCGATCACGGCAATCAACAAGGCTGCGGCAAGCCCAACAACCACGATCTTGAGGTGGGTGGTACGGTCGGCGGTATATAGCGACCAGTTCATGACGTCCTCCAAGGTGGCGTAACGGTTTGTCGGGCCGGCCTTGAGAAAGGTTCAAGCTTCGTTCTTCCCAACTAACGTGGGTACGGCGCGCAGGTTCCGCAGGACGCATCACGGAACGTTGAAAACGCGTGATTTGCCGTTAAACAGCTGAAAATGACCGCAATTCCACGGCCGCGGGGAAGCGGGGCCTGGAGCAAACAAACTTAAAAAACGAGGCGGAGGTTTATTCCGTGGTGAGCTGGTGTTCTTCGGCAATGCGCTCGAAGTTCTCGGCCAGGCTCTTGATCCGGTACGAAACCCGGCTGTCGTTCTCGACCGGCAGGGTGCGTACGACGGTGTATTTGCCGCGCGCCGCGGCGTTGTTGAAGGTCGGCTCGTAATAGACGGTCTGGCCGGAGGTGAACTTGTGGGTCATCAGGTACTTTCTTGTTCGGGCCAGTCCGACGAAAACGCCCGGCGACAAGGCCGGGCGTTTTGCCGTTTATCGAAACGGGAAACCTGGATCAGGCGTTCGACAGGTTCGACGCTGCCTGCTTGCCGCGCTCGGTCACGATCTCGTAGTTGAGGCGCTGGCCTTCGTTGAGGGTGCTCATGCCGGCACGCTCGACGGCGCTGATGTGCACGAACACATCCTTGGAGCCATCGGCGGGGGTGATGAAGCCGAAACCTTTTTGGGTATTGAAGAACTTAACGGTGCCTGAGGCCATTTTAGTTTTCCTGAGCTGAGACGCTGAATGTTGTTTAAGAGCGCTCTGTCATTCATCGGCAAGATGAACGCGCGAGCGATCGAAACATCCGGATTTAGAGGTGCTTTGTTAAGCGGCCAAACCGGGCAGCGCAGCAAGGCAAAACCAAAAACATAAGTTTCAACGGCCTTGAGGCTACACGAAACACGTGAAAGCGTCAAACCACTGCGTTTTCAGCGCCTCAGAGCGTGACGCGACGCGACCTGCGCTACGCCACTTCCTTGGCAGGAAGAATTGAACTCTCATACAGCGCGCGGATGTCTTTATGACCGAGCCGCTGCTCGTTGATCTCGATATAGGCGCCGAGCAGCAAAGCCTCCGGCATCTCCTCCATCGCGAAGCGAATGGCGTCGGCAGCGCGGTCGAAGCGGCGGTACTTCACCTTGCTGGCGATCTTGCGATTGCGCGAGGGAAATAGCTCCGCCGGCGCGTTCAAGTCGAATGTGCTCATGAAAATCTCCCGCGACCCTTCGCGGGCCAATGAATGGAACTGTTAGAGCCAATATGGGGATGAAACGGCAAATATTCTACCCCTGAAATATGGGAAAGATTCGCTAAAAAAGCCCGTTAAGCGTGCTTTTGCGTCAATCTTTCCTCATCCAGACCGGCCCAGTCGTCCGGTTCGGCTCGGCAAAAATGTTGGGCCGGTCGCATTTCTCGCAGCGATAGAAGCGAAAGCCAGGCGCTTTCTGCTTGCGGGACACGTCCGGCTTCAGGCCGCCCGGGCAGAACTTGCACTGCAATTGTTCGAGTACGTACACCGCTGGCATGCCCGCACCTTACCGACCGAACGTAACGCCATGGCTCTAAGACGGTTGCAGCCCAATGGCGCTTTGCGGCGCCGTCGCTAATGGGTAGTTACGGAAATACCTAAAATGCTTCGGACTTTGGGATATTGCCGGCGCCGTCGCCCGATCCGCGCACCGCAGCAACGCGTGCGACAATATAACCATCGCATCAACAACGTCGCACCATTGGAGCGAATGCTCGACAACAAGCAGCGTCGCTGCAAGGCTGTGGCACAATAAGCTCATAACAATAAACGGAGGAAACTATGGATTTCGATCGTCGCCAGCTCGCCTTGCCGGTTCTCGCCCTCGGTCTGTTGGGCATTGCCCCGGCTTTCGCCGCTTCGGCGGATGAAGAGGCTGTCGCCAAAACCGTCGAGGCCTTTCGCCAAGCGCAATTTGCGATGAATGCCGAGGCATTGGCCGCGTTGTGCGCGGATGAGCTGAGCTACAGCCACTCCGATGCGCGCATCGAGGACAAGGCGACCTTCATCAAGAACGCGACCACGAATCGAAGCGGGAAGACGTTGTCGCTCACCTATCAGGATCCCAAGATTCGTGTGGTCGGTCCCGCGGCCATCGTGCGGTTCACCTGGATCACAGAAGGCGAATCCGCGGACGGCAAAAAGAACACCAACAAACTCCATATCCTGATGAATTGGCAGAAACGGGGCGCCGACTGGAAGCTCTTGTCGCGTGCCGCGACCAAGATGGGCTAGCCGGCGGTTTCAGCCCGATGCACGAGGGCGGTCGGTGGCTAAATGCTGCCGACCGTCTTCAATCTTGCGCGCGGGTGAATCTCGGACTGTGAGATGACGGGCGTTTGCGAGCGGAAGCGTTCGATGATGCCACGCACGAAAGGCCGGATGCTGGCTGAGGTGACGAGCACCGGCGCTTCGCCTTCGCGTGCCGCCATCTCGAATTTGTCGCGCACCTGCGTGATGAATTCGGTGAGCTTGGACGGCTGCATCGCCAGTTGACGTTCGTCGCCGGTGCCGATCATGGCTTCGGCGAAAGCCTGCTCCCATTTCGCCGACATGGCGATGAGCGGCAGATAGCCGCCATGGCTGGTGTGCTGGGCGCAAATCTGGCGCTGGATGCGGGCGCGCACGTGTTCCGCCAGTGTGCCCGGATTGCGCGACGTGCCGATGCCGTCGGCGATGCCTTCGAGGATGGTCGACAGATCGCGGATCGAGACGCGCTCGGCGAGCAGCAATTGCAGCACGCGCTGGATGCCGGACACCGTGATGAGCGACGGCACCAGATCCTTGAGCAGGTCGGCCTGTTCCTTCGGCAGTTCCTTGAGAAGCTTCTGCACCTCGCCGTAGGACAACAGCTCTGACATGTTGTTCTTGAGCAGTTCGGTCAGGTGCGTCGACATCACGGTTGCGGCGTCGACCACGGTGTAGCCCTTCATCGACGCCTCTTCTTTCATCGAGGCTTCGATCCATGTCGCGGGCAGGCCGAAGGTCGGCTCGGTGGTATGCGTGCCGGGCAATTTCACCTGTCCGCCGGCCGGGTCCATGACCATGAACTGGCCGGCCCAGACCTTGCCGGAGCCCGCGTCGACTTCCTTGATCTTGATGACGTAGGCGTTGGCGTCGAGCTGTACGTTGTCGAGAATGCGCACGGCCGGCATGACAAAACCCATCTCGGTCGCGAGCGAGCGGCGCAGAGCCTTGATCTGCTCGGTCAGGCGATCGGTACCGTCCGGCGAATTGACCAGCGGCAGCAGCGCGTAGCCGAGTTCGACCTTGAGGTCGTCGATCTTGAGCGAGGCCGAAATCGGCTCGTCGGCTGCTGCTTCTGTCTTGGCGGCTTCCGTCTTTTTCGCTTCAGTCGCGACGGCCTGCTTGCTGCGCCTGTGGACGATGACGGCGAGCGCACAGGCGCTGCCGCCGAGCGCGAGGAAGGGGATCATCGGAATGCCTGGCAGCAGCGCCATGACCATCATGACGCCGCCCGACATGCCGAGCGCTTTCGGATAGCCCGACAACTGGCGCATCAGCGCTTTGTCGGCGGCGCCGGAGATGCCGGCCTTGGCGACCAGCAAGCCTGCGGCGGTCGACACGACCAGCGCCGGTACCTGCGTGACCAGGCCGTCGCCGACGGTCAGGGTGGTGTAATGGCGCGCGGCGTCGGAGAAGCTCAGGCCTTGCTGCGCAATGCCGATGATCATGCCGCCAATCACGTTGATGAACACAACGAGCAGGCCGGCGATGGCGTCGCCGCGTACGAACTTCGAGGCGCCGTCCATGGCGCCGAAGAAGCTGCCTTCTTCTTCGAGAGTTCTGCGGCGTTTGCGGGCCTCGGCTTCGTCGATCATGCCGGCGGAGAGATCGGCGTCGATCGCCATCTGCTTGCCGGGCATCGAGTCCAAATGGAAGCGCGCGGCGACTTCGGCGATACGGCCCGAGCCTTTCGTGATGACGACGAAGTTCACGATCACCAGGATCGCGAACACGATGATGCCGATCACGAAGTTGCCGCTCATCACGAAACTGCCGAACGCCTCGATGACGTGGCCGGCGGCGTGGGTGCCTTCATGACCGTGTGACAGGATGAGGCGCGTCGAGGCAAGGTTGAGCGACAGTCGCAACATCGTTGAAATCAGCAGCACGGTCGGGAACGACGAGAATTCCAGCGGCGTGTGAATGAATAGCGCCGTCATCAGGATCAGGATCGAGATTGTGATCGAAACGGCTAGCGCCATATCGAGCAGGATCGGCGGCAGCGGCAGGATCAGCACGACCAGGATGGCGAGGACGCCGAAGGCCAGGCCCAGGTCGCCGGTCTTGATGACCGTGACCATCTCGCCGATGGTCGGAATCTTGAAGCCGCTTGAAGCGGTTGCCGGTGCGGCCGTGACGTCGCTCATGTGGTCTTCGAGTCGCCTGACATAGCGCCGCCAGCCCCTGGCGGCCCGGACTCAAAGGTCACAAAACGGCGGGATCGGCCTGGCGCCAACCGGACGCCGGTCAAAAGTGGATTCACGGACGAGTGAAGCCCTTACCCCGGCAATATTTGCCCATCTTATGGTTAGCGTATGGTTAACAAAGGTCGTCGGTTGTACCAAGGTGCCGTTTCTATTCTAGGGAGGGGGCAATGCGATCCATTTTAATTCTGACGGTTCTGCTGTGCGGGTTTGCCGATTTGGCCGAAGCTAACTGCACCGTGCCACGGTGGCGCTTCATCTGGGACGTCGAAACCAACGGCTACATGACCACGGATGGCGCTCCATGCCGGATGCGGCTTGTCCGGGTCGGCCGCACCGGCGAGATACATTCCGTCAAGATCGCTTCGCCGCCGCGCAACGGCGCCGCATCCGCGTCCGGGCATCTGGTCAACTACAAGCCGAAAGCCGGATTCAAAGGCGAAGACAGTTTCGTTTTCGCCATCGATGGCCGGCGCAACGGCAGTCCGGTTCACGCAACGGTCCGTGTTAGCGTAACCGCGCAGTGACGGAAAAAGTCCTCTCCCCCGGGGACGGGGAGAGGACCTTCATTGGGTATCCGTGAAGAGGTGCGGATCAGCCCGGCAACAGGACGGTGTCGATGACGTGGATGACGCCGTTGGACTGCTTCACGTCGGCGATGGTCACGGTCGCGGTCTGACCCTTTTCGTCCATGATCTGGATCTTATCGCCGGCCATCTTCACGGTAAGCGTGCAGCCGCCGACGGTCTTGACCTTATGCGCGCCACCATCGTCCTTGATCATCTTGCCGATGGCGCTCGACATCGCGTTCGCCGCGACGACGTGGCAGGTCAGGATCTTGGTGAGCTTTTCCTTGTTCTCCGGCTTCAACAGCGTCTCGACCGTGCCGGCCGGCAGCTTGGCGAAGGCTTCGTTGGTCGGCGCGAAGACCGTGAACGGGCCTTTGCCCGACAGCGTGTCGACAAGACCCGCGGCCTTTACCGCGGCGACCAGAGTGGTGTGATCCTTCGAATTGACGGCGTTCTGGATGATGTTCTTGGACGGATACATCGCCGCGCCGCCGACCATCTTGGTCTGCTCTTTGGACATGTCTTGCGCGAAGCTCGGGGACTGCGCGGTGATGTTTGCACCCAACGCCAATGCCAATGCGGCTCCGGCCAGAGCGATCTTGTGAATTTGCTTCATGAGCGTAACTCCGTTCCTGTCTCTGTTTCTTTATGTCCCCAATTCCACGAATCTGGCGGAGACATTCAGAGCTACGGAAGTGGAGCGCTCACAGATGCAAAGCGCAGGTCACAGGCTCGTGAGCTTGCCTGTCGCGATAACGGGGCCGGTCGGCTGACCGGTCGGCGAACCGCCGCGCGGTTCGAGGGACACGGCGAGAACCGCATTGCCGACGGTGAGGGCGGCGAGTTCGGATGGAATTTTGATGGTCACGGCGCGATCGGCACGCAACATGCCGAGCGGCCGCGGCTTGCCGTCGGCAGGAATAAGCCACAGTTCGGGTTCGCGCGTCGCATCCGCGCTGTAGGCAGCAGGTACAACGGCGATGTTGCCGGTGCGCGTGTCGATAGTGGCGACGAAGTGACGGTGGCCGCCGCCATCGATGCCGGCGGTGAGCGGCGTGTTTTGCGGCGCATTGCCGAGATAAATCAGCGCGCCGATACAAGCCGCGGCAAGCGCGCCGGTGGCGAGCGAAAGGCCGCGCCAGAACGCGAGACTTTGCCACCAGCCGGCGCTTTGTTTCTCAGCAGGTGAATCTGCGTTTATGGCGGCGGTGACGCGCTCCCATATCTGCGGTGGCGCGGGCAGGTCCGCAATCTCGGCTGCCAAAGGTGCGAGCCGTTCTTCCCATGCGGCGACCAGCGCTGCGAAAGACGGCTCCTGCGCGGCGCGGCTTTGCGCCGCAGCCCGCTCCGCGTCTGCCAGCACGCCAAGCGCAAGCTCGGCGGCGAGCAGATCGTCTTCGGGCATCTGGGCCGACACGTCGCTCATTGTTGCAGGCAGCCTTTGAGTTTGATCATGGCCCGGCGGATCCAGCTCTTCATCGTACCAAGGGGCACGTTCATGCGTGCCGCCAATTCTTCGTACGTGTTGCCGTCAAAAAATGCGCCGCGCAGCGCCGAGCGCTCGCGGGTTTCCAGTCCATCGAGGCAGCCATGCAGCCTGGCGTAGTCCTGCGCGTTCTCCAGCGCGACGTCGGCCATTGGTCCAACGTCGGCGACCCCATCGGCCGCCTCGATCGGCGCCATGCGCCGGCTTTGCTTGCTGGAGCGCAAGCGGTCGATCGAGCGGTTGCGCGCAATGGTGACCAGCCAGGTGACGGGACTTGCCCTGCCGGCGTCGAAATCGGCGGCTTTGCGCCAAACGGTCACGTAAACTTCCTGAAGCACGTCCTCGGCCTCGCTGCGTTCTCCCAAGATACGGAGGCAGACGCCAAAAAGCTTTGCCGAGGTCAGGCGATAAACGGTTTGCAGAGCCGCGCGATCACCGGCAGGGATGCGGGCGAGCGCGGTCACAATCAGGCTGCGGTTAGCATCGAGGTCCATCAGGCCCGCATGATGTCTTCACACCGGATTCGGATGCGAGACCCTACGGTGTCGCGGTGGCGGGGACAATTAAGGCCGGGGCACGGTTATCTTATTCGTGCGTGAGCAGGTGCATTTCGCCGCAATCAGCGCAGCGGATACGGGGCTGCGGCTTGGCGAGCGAGGCCAGGGTGGCATCGTCGGTGACCAGGATGAAACTGTCGGTGACCGGGCATTGATAGCGTAGCGCGCCGTGGCCGCGCATGGTCGCCGCCGCCCGCCGGACCGCGCTGGCGGCTTGGCCGAAAACGGAAGAATGGATCGTGCCGCTGCCTTGGGTCGGAAACGTCATGGCCAGGAAGCTCCTGCGGACCTCATGCTGCATTGCAATGCGCAGGGCGAGGGAAAGTTCCCCGCTTAGTCCATGAGCGGCGGGAATTGATGGGTGCCGTCGGCGCCGAGCGGCAACGGCGCGGCCCTGATGACGGCGGCGACAGCGAGGTCGCCATAGAGATGGGGAAACAGCGCGCCGCCGCGTGACGGCTCCCATTTCAAATTTTCGCCCAGCGATGCGGTATTCACATACAGAAGGACGAGATCGCGCTGCCCGGTGAAATGTTTGGCAGCGGTCTCAAGTGCTTGTGATGCGGTCGAGAAATGGATGAAGCCGTCGCGCCGGTCGACGTCCGATCCGCGAAAAGTGCCAATTTTATTGGCATTTTCCCACATCGCCTCCGGCAGAATTTTGTAGATGGTTGGCATTATCCCGGAACGCAACCTTGTTTACGCCGTCTTTGATCAGCATATGCGCATCACACAAAAGGGACGCGATGTCTGAAACTGAAGACTACCTTATCCAAACTGCCGACCGCTGTAAGCGGCTGGCGCGCGCGGGCCGCGAGATCGCCGCCGACCTTGAAGCGATGAGCAATGAACTCATGGCCAAGGCGGTCGAACTCGATACCACCCGCGACAAGAACAAAAAATCGGCGCGATAATGCCGTCATGGCAGCGGTGGTGGCGCTGCACCAGAATTTCCCGGTTGGATATTCCTGAGCAAAAAGCCCGGCACATGTGCCGGGCTTTTTTTTTTATATTCTTGTTTTTCTTGCGCGTGAGGGGCGGTTACGCCGCCCCGCGCATGGCCTCGCCGCCGTGCGGTGGCGGGATCGGCGCCCCGTCGGCGGAATATTCATTGAGTTTGTTGCGCAGCGTGCGGATGGAAATGCCGAGAATGTTGGCGGCATGCGTGCGGTTGCCGAGACAGTGCTTCAGCGTCTCGAGGATCAGGTCGCGCTCGACTTCCGCCACCGTGCGGCCAACCAGATTGCGGGTGACCTGCTCGGCGGTGTCCGCGGCAATAGCCGCAGCGCCGGTCGCGCGCGACGCGTCGAGCCTCGCGCCATCGGGGGCAAGAATGCCGTCGATGCCGATTTCAGCGCCGGTCGAGAGCAGCACGGCGCGATGCAGCGTGTTCTCGAGTTCGCGCACGTTGCCGGGCCAGCGATTGGTGTTGAGCGCGCGGCGGGCTTCGACCGACAGCGCACGCACCGGCAGGCCGTTGGCTTCCGAATACTTCTTGATGAAATAGGTCGCCAGTTCGCCGATGTCGCTAGGGCGTTCGCGCAGCGGCGGGATTTTCAGGTTCACGACGTTGAGACGGAACAGCAAGTCCTCGCGGAATTTGCCTTCGCGGACCGCATCCGTGAGATTTCTGTTTGACGTTGCCACAATCCGGATGTCGACCGGCACCGGCTTTCCGCCGCCGACGCGATCGATGACGCGTTCCTGGATGGCGCGCAGAAGCTTAGCCTGAAGCCGCACGTCCATCTCGGTGATTTCGTCGAGCAGCAGCGTGCCGCCGTTGGCTTCCTCGAACTTGCCGATGCGGCGGGCCAGCGCGCCGGTGAAGGCGCCTTTCTCGTGGCCGAACAATTCGGATTCCAGAAGGTTCTCCGGCATCGCGGCGCAGTTGACCGAGATGAACGGCTTCTTCGAGCGCTGCGAGCGGGTGTGCAGATAGCGTGCCAGCACTTCCTTGCCGGTGCCGCTTTCGCCGGTGATGAGGACCGAAGCGTCGGAGCCGGCGATCTGCTGGGCGAGCTTGACCACCGCGGCCATGGCGTCATCGCGATAGATCATATCGCGGCTGTCATTGGCGACGGCGGCGAGCACCGCGGCGATCAGATCCGGATCGGGCGGCAGCGGGATGTATTCTTTGGCGCCGGAATGAATGGCGCGCACCGCGGCGCGGGCGTCGTTGGTGACACCGCAGGCGACGATCGGCACGTGGATGCGTTCGGCATCGAGCCGTGTCACTAGGTCGCGGATGTCGAGATTGACGTCGACGAACAACAGGTCGGCGCCGCGGCCCGAGCGGAGCACGGCAAGCGCCTGCTCGTTGCCATCGGCGTGCATGACCGAAGCGCCCTTGTCCATGGCGATCTTGCTCGCGACGGTGAGTTGGCCTCCCAGTGTGCCGACGATTAATAGGCGCATGGCATCATTCCTTCAGTTATTTCTCGCGGGCCGTTACGTCCGCAGTCTTAGTTCTGTTCCGACTTGATGATTTCCGTCATCGTCACGCCGAGCTTCTCTTCCACCAGCACGACTTCGCCGCGCGCGACGAGCCGGTTATTGACGTAGATATCGATGGCTTCGCCGACCTTGCGGTCCAGTTCCAGCACCGCGCCGGGGCCGAGCCGGAGCAAATCGCCGACATCCATGCGGGCGCGGCCGAGCACGGCGGAGACCTTCACGGGGACGTCGAACAACGCCTCGAGATCGGCGGCGCCGCGGGCAACGGAATCGTCCGGCGCCAATGAGGCCGCCCCGCTGTCGATGGTCTGCACCTCGCTGCCGTTTTCGAGATCGGGCAGCGGTACTTTTGCGTCGTCGTCACTCATCGTCCTGGTCTCCAGACTTCCAATTATTGTGCGGCGCGCGCGGCCACGTAACGGCCGACCACGTCATCGATGGCGGATAGAGTCGCGGCCTGATCGCGGTTGACGCCGCCATCGGCCCATTCGATTTTGCAGTCGCCGGGTTTCATCGTCTCCTCGGCCAGCACGACCAGCCGGCCTTCGATGCCCTTGGTCTGGGCAAGCGCGGTGAGCTGTTCATGGGCCTGGTCGAACACATCGGGGCCGATGCGCACAACGATATGCGGCGCGGTCACGAGCTGGTGGAAGCATTCGTTGGCGAGCGCGGAAATTTCGGCGAACGGTTCGCGCGCGATCAGTTCGGGCGCAAGCTTTGCGGCCACCGCGACGGCGACTTCGACAGCCTCGGTCTCAAGCCGTGTCTCGATGCCGGTCAGCGCATTGTCGAGACGCGCGAAGCCTTCCGCGATCACGGTGAGAGCCGCGGCAATACGTTGTTCGGCTTCCGTCCGCGCCTGTGCCTGGCCGGCGGCAAAACCCTTGCGATGGGCCTGCGCCTCGGCGTCGGCGCGGCGGCGTTCGGCCTCGACCACGGTGATGGTCGGCTTCGTCCCTGTGGCGAAGTCCTCATCGAACATGAATTTTGCCGGTGCTGCCATGGTCTACATCACCAACTCGTCGTCGGTACGGCCCTTCGAGATCAGGATTTCGCCCTTGGCCGCGAGGTCCTTGGCGATATTGACCAGAAGGCCCTGCGCCTCGTCGACGTCGCGCAGACGCACAGGGCCCAGAGCCTGCATGTCTTCGACCAGCATCTTGGCGGCGCGGCTCGACATGTTCTTGAAGAAGAATTCGCGCACCTGCTCGGACGCGCCCTTGAGCGCGATGGCGAGCTTGTCCTTGTCGATATTGCGCATCAGCGTCTGCCCCGAGCCGGCATCGAGCTTCATGAGATCGTCGAAGGTGAACATCAGTGCCTTGATGCGTTCGGCCGCATCGCGGTTTTCTTCCTCAAGCGCGGTGATGAAGCGGGTCTCGGTTTGGCGGTCGAAATTGTTGAAGATTTCGGCCATCACTTCGTGCAGATCGCGGCGGCGGGTCTGCGACAGGTTGGACATGAACTCGGTGCGCAGCGTCATCTCGACGCGCTCGATCACGTCCTTCTGCACCGCTTCCATCTTCAGCATGCGGGTGACGACGTCGAGGGCGAAATCCTCGGGCAAAATCGCCAGCACGCGCGCGGCGTGTTCGGGACGCAGCTTCGACAGCACGACGGCCACGGTCTGCGGGTATTCGTTCTTGAGATAGTTCGCCAGCACCTCTTCCTGAACGTTGGCGAGCTTTTCCCACATGTTGCGGCCGGCGGGGCCGCGGATTTCGTCCATGATGCCGCCGACGCGCTCTTTCGGCAGATATTGTTGCAGCAATCGCTCGGCGGCGTCGTAGTTGCCGAGCAGCGCGCCTGAAGCGGACATGCGCGAGACGAATTCGAGCAGCAAGGCTTCGACCTCTTCGGCTTGTACGGTACCGAGCGAAGCCAGCACGATCGAGATTTCGCGCAGTTCGTCGTCGTCGAGCAGGCTGAATATCTTGCCGCCGTAGTTCTCGCCCAAGGCCAGCATCAGCACGGCCGCGCGTTCGGGGCCGGACAGCTTGCGCCGCGACAGACTACTGACTTGCTGACGGCCAGCGAGATCGGCCATCAGGCCGCCGATGTCCTCGCGCATCTCTGCGTCGGTTTTGGGGGCGGTGGCCATTTACGCTGCGTCCTCGTGGAGCCAGCCGCGGATAATGGAAACGGCTTCCTGCGGGTTCTTCTCGGCCATTTCACCGACCTTCTGGATCGATTGGGCGTGGACCTGGCCCTGCACCTTGGCGACGTCGATCATCGCCGATGTGCGGTTTGAAATTGCCACCTGTTCGCCGCTGCCGACGATGGCAATATTGGCGCCGCCGTCGCTGGTGATGCTGCCGTTGCCGTTGCCGCTCACCATGGTGCCGTCGGCGTTCATTTCGACGCCGATGGCGCCGGCGACTCCAGCAAGGCCGGCGATCTGCACAACGGCCGGTTTGTCAGGCGTCACGATCCGGCGTACCAGCGGGCGCACCACCATCAACAGCACGATGAGGCCGAGCATCGCCATGACGCCGAGTTCGGCGCCGCGCATGATGTCGTCCTTGGTGAAGGTGAGATAGGTCATCCAGTTCGTCGGCTCGCCGAGGCTCACGGGGGTATTCTCGGCAAAGCGCAGGTTGACGACCTCGATCTGGTCGCCGCGCTTGGCGTCGAAGCCGATAGCCGAGCGTACCAAAGCAGCAATGCGGTCAATTTCTTCCTTGGCGCGCGGCTGATAGACCATCTCGCCTTTGTCGTTCTTCGTATAGACGCCGTCGACCAGCACCGCCGCCGAAATCCTGTTCACGCGGCCAGCCTCGATTACTTCGGTCTTGGTGACGCGCGAGATTTCGTAATTGACGATTTCCTCGGTCTTTTTGCTGGCATCGCGCGGGCTGGCGGGGCTATCCGGCTTGTTCTGGCCGGGCAATTCGTTGCTGGCGGAAACCGGGCCGCCTTCCTTGCCGTCGCTGGTGGTGGATTGCTCTTCGCGGGTCTGGCTCGAGCGCATCACGCGGCCGTCCGGATCGTATTTGTCGGTGGTCTCCGTGATTCGGTTGAGATCGAAATCGGCGGTGAGCTGGACCCTGGCGTGGCCCGGGCCGACCACCGACGTGACGATGGCTTCCACCTGCTGGCGCAGGCGGCTTTCAAAGGCCGACTTGCGGTCGTCGGCGCCGACGCCGGACTGCGCATCGGAGGGCGAGGCGCCATCGGCCAGCAATTTGCCGGTCTCGTCGATCACCGAGACGCGTTCGGGCTTCATGCCGTTGACCGCGGTTGCGACCAGATGACGGATAGCGCGAACCTGCTGCTGCTCCAGCGTGCCGCGCACTTTCAGTACGATCGAAGCGGTGGCCTCGGCCTTGTCGCGGGCAAACAGCGGCCGGTCGGGCAGGACGAGGTGGACGCGCGCGGCCTGGACGCGGTCGATGCCGCGGATGGTGCGGGAGAGTTCGCCTTCCAATGCGCGCAGATGATTGATGTTCTGGATGAAGCTGGTGGCGCCGAGGGCGTCGGTTTTGTCGAAAATCTCGTAGCCGACGCCACCGCCCTTGGGCAGGCCGCCTTCGGCGAGCTTCATGCGCAACCGCGCGACCTGTTCCTTCGGCGCCATGATAATCGCGCCGTCATCCTTCATTTCGTAGGGGATCGCCTGGCGTTCGAGATCCTTGATGATGGCCGAGGAGTCCTCGACCGAAAGGTCGGTGAACAGCGGCACCATCTGCGGCTGCGACATTCTGATCATGAGGAAGGCAAAGAAGCCGATCAGGGCGAGCGTAACGGCGGCCATCGCCGCCATGCGCGCCGCGCCCAGCGATTTCATAAAGTCGAAGAAACCTTGCACTGGCTTTTCGTCCCGCCTTAGACGCGCAACGCGC
>DASYCM010000268.1:0-6136 GCA_036500165.1 Pseudolabrys sp. | reverse complement strand
GCAGCCACGTTAAACAACTCGCTAAACAGGCCGGGGACATTTGATCCCGGCCGAACCTTTGTTCAGGCCGGGTTTTTTTATGGCCTGTTGTCCGGTGTTGGTCTGGGAGACCTCCGCGAGGAGGCCAGTATCAAGATGAACGTTCAACCGCTCACGAGTGAGGCGCGCGGCGAAGGCATTCAAGAGGCGGACTTTCCGACTTCGCAAGTCGTGCATTTCGGCATCGACAAGCCGTTGCGTCTCGACTGCGGTATCGACCAGGCCCTTCCAGATTGCCTACCAGACTTACGGAAGGCTCAACGCCGACCGGTCGAATGCGGTGCTGGTGTGTCACGCGCTGACCGGTGATCAGCACGTGCACAATGTGCATCCGGTCACCAAGAAATCGGGGTGGTGGGACAGCCTGGTTGGTCCTGGCAAGCCGGTCGATACCGACCGTTATTTCGTTATCTGTTCGAACGTGGTCGGCGGCTGCATGGGCAGCACGGGTCCGGCATCGACCAATCCAGCGACTGGCACGCCGTGGGGCCTGGATTTTCCGGTCATCACGATCCGCGACATGGTGCGCGCGCAGGCAATGCTGATCGATCACCTCGGCATCGAAACGCTGTTCGCCGTGGTCGGCGGCTCGATGGGTGGCATGCAGGTGCTGCAATGGGCGGCGAGCTTTCCGGAGCGCGTGTTCGCAGTGCTGCCGATTGCCTGCGCCACGCGTCATTCAGCGCAGAACATCGCGTTTCACGAAGTCGGCCGTCAGGCGATCATGGCCGATCCGGAGTGGCACGCCGGCCGCTATTTTCTCGACGGCGCCAATCCTCGGCGCGGCCTCGCGGTCGCACGCATGGGCGCGCATATTACCTATCTGTCGGACGCCGCACTGCACCGGAAATTCGGCCGCAAATTCCAGGACCGTGAAAATCCGTCGTTTTCGTTCGACGCCGATTTCGAGGTTGAATCCTATCTGCGCCACCAGGGTTCGTCATTCGTCGACCGCTTCGACGCCAACTCCTATCTCTACCTCACGCGCGCGATGGATTACTTCGATCTCGCGGCGGATGCCGGCGGCACGCTGGCTAATGCCTTCAAGGGGACGCAGACGCGCTTCTGCGTGATTTCGTTCACCAGCGACTGGCTGTTCCCGACGTCGGAATCGCGCGCCATCGTGCACGCGCTTAACGCTTCGAGTGCGCGGGTATCGTTCGCGGAAATCGTCACCGACAAAGGCCACGACGCCTTCCTGCTCGACGAGCCGGAAATGTTCGGCATCGTGCGCGGCTTCCTCGATGGCGCCGGAAAATCGCGGGGGCTTGCTCCCCAAGATCTGGCAGGCAAGACGCGATGAGTAATCTGACTGCCGCGAACATCGATCGCAACGAAAACGGCAAGCGCGTCGACCTGGTGCTGGTCGCCGAGATGGTTGAGCGCGGCGTCAAGGTTCTCGACGTCGGCTGCGGCGATGGCGAGCTGCTGAGCCTTCTGGCCGAAACTCGTAATGTCGACGGCCGTGGCATCGAGCTATCGCGCGAGGGCGTGAACCAATGCGTCGCCAAGGGGCTCGCCGTGATCCAGGGCGACGCCGACACGGACCTTGCCGACTACCCCGACGACGCCTTCGACTACGTAATCCTGTCGCAGACGCTGCAGGCGACCCGGCACCCCCGGGTCGTGCTCGAGCACATGTTGCGGATCGGCCGCCACGCCATCGTGTCGTTCCCGAATTTCGGCCACTGGCAGGTCCGGGCGCAGCTCCTGTTTGCCGGCCACATGCCGCAGACCGACATTCTGCCCTACAGCTGGTACGACACCCCCAACATCCACCACTGCACCATCAAGGACTTCCGCACGCTCTGCTCGCGGATCGGGGTTAAAATGGAGCGGGCGGTGGCTTTGAACGCGTCCGGGTCGCCGATGCGGCTCAATGCGCCCTGGTGGTTTTGGAACCTGTTCGGGGAGCAGGCGGTGTTTTTGCTCAGCCGCAAAAGTTAGCGGCCGCCCGCCGAACCGGTGGAACCCCCACCGGAGGCGCTTTCCTGTCAACCAGCCGGTTAAACTCTGGGGCGAGAAGGCGATTTCTTGCGCCTCCAGTATAGTTTTATCGGACGACTATATTCGTGATTAGAGATTTATTACTTGAAGTAATTCTTCTGTGTAAATTCTTTGCCAAAGGTATTAACTCGGAATACCGGCCATGCATTTGCCAATATGACAGGCAGATGACCTTGATTCGGCCTCACTTGATCCCCGATAAGGCCACGCGCCTCCCGCTGAGTCCACTCGCGGGCGGTGCATTGCTTTGATGACAAAGGGACTAACCTCGATGAGACTTGTTACCAATAAACGCACGACGGTTCTGTTGTGTTCAGTGGCGTTCGCTTTGCTAGCGGCTCCGGCCGTTGCCCGGCCGGCCCATAAGACCAAGCACTACCGGTATCACGCAGCGCATGACGTTCGGCATCCTGCTGTACAGGCGCCAATGATCGCCCGTGGCGGACTGAGCGACAGCCCGACCGCGGCTTTTGCCATGCAGCAGCCAGCCGCCGGCGAAGCTACCCAAGGCTCGAGACGGACCCGCCGTGGCCACACGGGGGATGCCTTTGGCGGCTTCACCAGCAACTCGCTAGTTTCGGAGGCTCGCCGCTACATGGGCACCAACCCGACCGGGCGCGGTAGAGCATGGTGCGGCGCCTTCATGGACATGGTGCTAAAGAAGACCGGCCACGCCGGCGGCGGCAACCTGGCGCGGGCCTATGCCCGCTACGGCAGCCGCGTGTCCGGACCGCAGGTCGGCGCCATCGCGGTGATGAACCACCACGTCGGCGTCGTGTCAGGCGTCGATCCGAACGGCAACCCGATCATCGTGTCGGGCAATCACAATCGCACGGTCGCGGAATCGGTTTATCCGCGTTCGCGTATCATCGCCTACGTGGCGCCCGGCGGCTGATCGCCTCGCGTCTCGATTAACTAAAAACCGCGCCGTGTTTTGAAAAATACGGCGCGGTTTTTTTGTGCCGTTTTCCCCCGCGTGTTTACCCTGCGTCGTAACCACTTCATCCTTAATTCAATCGGATCATTTCGAGAAAAATTGTCGTGCTAATTCCGGAGAATTGCCTTTCGTGCGTGGGGATTAGCAGATGCGTTTCAAGTCGAAGACCGTGCTTGCTGCCGGATGTATTTGTTTGCTCGGCCTCAGCGTGCCCGCCACAGGCTCGCCGAAGCAGAAGAGCACAGAGAAGCATGCCCAGGTCTCCCGCAATGCGAAGTCTCCGCAAACCAGTGGCAAAGGCAACAAGACTACCAAGAGTAAAATCACCCAGCGCGTGTTGAAGGTCCAGGCCAAGGCGCGTCACGCGCGTCAGGAGCGCGCCAACCGCCTTGTCAGCATGCCGATCGGCGAAACGCCGAAGCGTCCGATGTTCGGCTGGCCGACGCTCGTCAGCGAAGCCCGCAAGTACATGGGCACCAATCCGACGGCGCGCAGCCGGCTGTGGTGCGCCACCTTCATGAACATGGTGCTCGCCAAGGCCGGCTATTCCGGCACCAATTCAGACGCCGCGAAATCCTTCACGCAATACGGCCGCCGTATCAATGAGCCGCAAGTTGGCGCCATCGCCGTGCTGACGCGCGGCAAAAATGGCGGCCACGTCGGCGTCGTGTCCGGTGTCGATGGCCAGGGTAATCCGATCATCATTTCCGGCAATCACGGCAAGCGTGTGGGTGAAGCCATTTATCCGCGTTCGCGCGTCATTGCTTACGTCATGCCGAGCGGCGACGCCGGCGGTTCGACAACACAGCTTGCGGCACGCAGCATTCCGGCCCCGTCCAGCGAGCGCCGTGCGTCCTCGGATGGCGGCATCGACTCCCCGATCACTGAATTGCTCGCGGCCATCGAGGCCGAGGAGAGCCGTTCTGAGCGTCCCGTGAGTGTATCGCCGCAGGCGCCACTCGGGCGGGCTCGCGCGCCCGAACCGCGCAGACAGGCCGCAGCTCAGCCTGTCGTGACACGTGCGGGCACGCTGCCGCTCGATCCGCGTTTGGCCGACCTGCTTGGCCTCTCGGAAAAGACTCGAGCTCGTGCCCGGGCTCCGGCTGCGCCGCAGGCCGCTGCTTCGCAAGTCACGCGACCGCCGATGCCGGTGCCCGTGCGTCAGCGTCAGGTACAGCAGATTTAGGCGTGCGCCCCAGCAACGCTAACGGTGTCACCGATGGCGATATCGCCGCCGGTGACGACTTCGGCGTAAACGCCGCAATCGGCGTGATGGAAGTTCTGCTGTAGCGTTTTCGGGATCGTCAGGTCGCGGATACCGGTTGCTGGATCGACGTCGGTCGCCGCGCACCGCACGATGCGTTTGACGACCTTTAGCGTCGCGCCATTGACGGTCAGCGTTTGCCCGAGCAATTCGAATTCGTGCCAGGCGGGCCAGCCGCTGACATAGACGTTCGCGCGAAAGCGCAGTGGATCGACCGGTGTGCCGGTGACATTCTCAATTGCCGCCACCGACGCCATGTTGATGATCGACACCACCTTCTTGGCCACGTCCGAGAAGCTGTGACCCGCGGCGTGCAGCACTTTGGGCGGTCCTCGCAATTCGTCGGCCATGAAATTCGCGAAGAAGGTCTCGATGGCCTGCCGGCCGCCCTCGGTGCGCAAGTCGCCACGCGCCGCCACGCGGCCTTCATGACCGATGGTCAGGCTATGGGTGGCCTCGTCGTAGTCTGTCCGCAACGTTGCCAGCCGCTCGTTGCGCATCAGCATCAGGAAGCCCTGCTTGGGGAAGTATTTCGGCTCGGCCGGGTCGAAGCCGATGGGGCCGTTCTCGACGGCGTAGAGCCGGTCGGCCGGTACCGTGGCGCCGGGCGAGAGGGTGGTCCCGGAAAGCCGCTGGGGTGTCAGCCCCTTCACCGGGTAGCGGTAAATAGCGTCAATCCGAGCGGTCATCTGACTGGCCTATATCAAGCTGGCGGGCCCTTCAAACTGTAAAAACCATGCCCACATAATGAGGCATCGGGCCGCCTTCGGGGACCCGAAATTAATCGTCCGGTGCCATAATGGGCCGAGGGAGTGACGCGATGAATTTCGAGAAATACACCGACCGCGCCCGCGGTTTCGTGCAGTCAGCTCAATCCATGGCCCTTCGCGAGGGCCATCAGCAATTCGCCCCTGAACATCTTTTGAAAGTCCTGCTCGACGATCCCGAAGGATTGGCGGCAGGCCTGATCGACCGTTCCGGCGGCAACTCCCGGCAGGCGCTGCGCGACGTTGAAGCCGCGCTGGCAAAAATTCCGAAGGTGACAGGTAGCGGCTCAGGTCAGGTCTACCTCGCACCGCAGCTTGCGCGGGTTTTCGATGCCGCCGAAAAGGCCGGTGAGAAGGCGGGCGACTCGTTCGTCACCGTCGAGCGGCTTTTGCTGGCATTGGCGCTGGAGAAAGACAGCGACGCCGGCAAGATGCTCGCGAAAGCAGGCGTGACACCGCAGAACCTCAACACCGCCATCAACGCGCTGCGCAAAGGCCGCACAGCGGATTCTGCGTCGGCCGAGAACGCCTACGACGCGTTGAAGAAATATGCCCGCGATCTGACCCAGGCCGCGCGCGACGGCAAACTCGATCCGGTGATCGGCCGTGATGAGGAAATCCGCCGCACGATTCAGGTGCTGTCGCGCCGGACGAAGAACAATCCGGTGCTGATTGGCGAGCCCGGCGTCGGCAAGACGGCGATCGTCGAAGGTCTGGCGCTGCGTATCGTCAATGGCGACGTGCCGGAAAGCCTTCAAGACAAGAAGCTGCTGTCGCTCGATCTCGGCGCCTTGATCGCCGGCGCGAAATATCGCGGCGAGTTCGAGGAGCGGCTGAAGGCCGTGCTGTCCGAAGTCACTTCGGCCGAAGGCGGCATCATTCTGTTCATCGACGAGATGCACACGTTGATCGGCGCCGGCAAAGCCGACGGTGCGATGGATGCGTCTAATCTGCTAAAGCCGGCACTGGCGCGCGGCGAACTGCATTGTATCGGCGCCACCACGCTCGACGAGTACAAGAAACACGTCGAGAAGGACGCCGCGTTGGCGCGGCGCTTTCAGCCCGTGTTCGTGTCGGAGCCGACGGTGGAGGATACCGTTTCGATCCTGCGCGGCCTCAAAG
>DASYCM010000267.1:0-9825 GCA_036500165.1 Pseudolabrys sp. | reverse complement strand
GGTCACGCGCCCGCAGATTGCCGCCGGCAAGATGCGTGCGCTCGCTGTCACCAGCGCGGCGCGCCAGCCGGCCTTTCCTGATTTGCCGACCATGGCCGAAGCCGGCGTGCCTGATTTCGTGGTCACCAGTTTCTTCGGCATTGTTGCCCCCGCTGGAATGCCCGCGCCGATCGTCGACAGGCTGAACAAGGAAATTGTTGCGGCGCTCAAGACACCGACAATTGCAACGGCGCTCGATCAGCTCGGCTCGGTGGGCAGCACCGAAACGCCGGAGCAGTTTCAGGCTTCCATCGTCTCGGCGTTGAAGCTCTGGAAGGGCATCGCCGATACGGCTCACATCAAGATCGATTGACCACCCGCCATTTCAAGACTCCGATTGATGACATGACGATGGAAACGTTTGTACTGATCGTTGGCGGTGGCCCTATCGGGCTGTCGGCCTCGATCGATCTGTCCTGGCGCGGCGTGCCGCATATTCTCGTGACGGAGAATGTCGAGACGGCGACGCATCCGAAGTGCAACACGACCAATACGCGGTCGATGGAGCATTTCCGCCGGCTCGGCATTGCGCGCGAGTTGCGCTCCGAGGCGTTGCCGGCTGAGCTTGAGCGCGCCAGCGCCTATGTGACGCGCTATTGCGGCTTCGAGTTCGGCCGCTTGCCGCGCGCCTATGCCGACTGGCCGACGCCGGAAGTGCCCGCCACGATCTCGCAGATCGTGCTGGAACGGACCCTGCGGCAGATTGCCGAGAGCAAGCCGCAGGCGCAAGTCATGTTCGGCTGGAAGCTGTTGTCTTTTATGGCGGATGACAATGGCGTCACCGCTGAGATTGAGAACGTCGCCTCAGGCGAAAAGCGCACGGTGCATGCCCGCTTCCTGATTGGTGCGGACGGCGCCAGCAGCACGGTTCGCCGCGCGCTCGGCTTGCGCATGATTGGCGAGAACGGCGCGGTGCCGCGCGCTTTCATGGGCGGCACGATGCTGTCCTATTTCATCCGTTCGCCGGGCCTGAACGCCGCCAGCGGCCGCCGTCCGTCGCACATGACGTGGATCGTCAATCCGCAGATGCGCGCGATGTTCTATGCGCAGGACGGCCGCGAAAAATGGGTGGTGCATTATCAGGTTCCCGCCGGCATGGACGCAAAGAGCGTCGATCCCAAAAGGATGATCCGCGACGCCATCGGCGCCGATATCGATTTCGAAATTCTGTCGGGCGGGCCGTGGACCGGCGGGCTGGCGCTGGTCTCCGAGCACTATCAATCCGGTCCGGTGTTTCTGGCCGGTGACGCCGCGCATCTATTCACACCGCTCGGTGGCCTCGGCATGAACACCGGCATCGGTGACGTCATGAACCTGACGTGGAAACTCGCAGCGGTGCACGATGGTTGGGCGGGAGCAGGTCTTCTTGCCAGCTACGAGCCTGAGCGCCGTCCCATCGGCGTCCTCAATTCGCAGCTCGGCGTTCGTTGTGCGGCCGTTATGGACGGTTGGGAAACCTCGGCGGATTTCGAAGCGGATACGCCTGAAGCTGCCGCAAAGCGCGCGGCGCTCGGTGCGCGCGCAGTCGTCGAGGACAAGCCGCAGTACCGCACGCTCGGACTACAGCTAGGGGAACGCTACGAGGGCTCTCCGGTCATCGTCGCGGACGGCACACCGAACCCGCCGAACGATCCGGAAAACTATGTTCCGGTCGATCGGCCCGGCGCCCGTGCACCGCATCTCTGGCTCGGCAAGGATCGTTCGCTGTACGACGCCTTGGGCAAGGGATTTACACTGCTCGACTTCGGCGCGCCCGACGGTGCCGCAGCACTCTCCGAGGCCGCGAAAAAGTGCGGCGCGCCCCTCGACGTTCTGCGTATGCAGAGCAGCAGCGACGCGCCGTATCGGAGCAAGCTGATCTTGGTTCGTCCCGACCAGCACGTTGTCTGGCACGGCGATGTCGTATCAGACGCATGTGCGGTGATCGACCGCGTGCGCGGCGCGTAGGTCTACGCCTTCGGCTGCTTCAGGATGAACGCCTGGCGGCGGCATTCGGCGACGAGCTTGTTGTCCTGATTGTAGGCACGGTGGTGCAGCTCGACGATGCCGGCGTTGGGCCGCGACTTCGACTCGCGCTTGCCGATAATTTCAGTCGTGCAATGCACCGTGTCGTTCTCGAACAACGGATGCGGGAACTTGGTGTCGACCATGCCGAGATTGGCGATGGTGGTGCCGACGGTGAGATCCGTCACGGAAATGCCGATCATCAGGCCGAGCGTGAACAGCGAGTTCATCAGCGGCTGACCCCACTCCGTCTCCTTGGCGCAGAATTCGCGGTCGATGTGCAGCGGCTGCGGATTGAGCGTCATGTTCGAGAACAGCATGTTGTCCATCTGCGTCACCGTGCGGGTGAGCGTATGTTCATGCAACTTGCCGACCTCGAAACCCTCGAAATACAGGCCGCCGCGCTTGTGGCGGAGGGACGCGTTGCTGCTCATACCGGCTTCCTTCATTAACCTCTTAGGGAGGCGGACTTTGGCCCACCGGGCCGGTCGCGGCAAGTTGCCTAAAGTCATTTTTGTTGGCTTAACTGGCGTCCAAATTCAGAGCTGGGGTCATCATGGGTATTGTTGAAGGCAAGGTCGCCATTGTCACGGGAGGCGGCCGCGGTATCGGCCGCGCGGTGTCGCTATTGATGGCGAAAGAGGGCGCGAGCGTCGTCGTCTGCGATATCGGCGCGAGCCTGGACGGCTCCGGCGGCGATGCGGGACCGGCGCAGGACGTCGTCGCCGAAATCAAGCAGGCCGGCGGCAAGGCCATCGCCTCGACGCTCAATATTGTCGAGCCGCAGAACGGCGATCGGATCGTCAAGTCGGCGCTCGACGCCTTCGGCCGCGTCGACATCGTCGTCAACAATGCCGGCATCCTGCGTGATCGCATCTTCCACAAGATGAGCTGGTCGGACTGGTCGGATGTGATTGCGGTGCATCTGCACGGTTCGTTCAATATGTGTCACGCGGTGGCTGGCATTTTCCGCGAGCAGAATTCCGGCGCCTTCATCAACATGACGTCGACCTCCGGCCTCATCGGCAATTTCGGTCAGGCCAACTACATGGCGGCTAAACTGGGGATCGTCGGCCTGTCGCGCGGCATCGCGCTCGACATGCAGCGTTACAATGTGCGCTCGAACTGCATTGCGCCGTTCGCCTGGAGCCGCATGATCGGCTCGATCCCGGCCGAGACCGATGCCGAGAAGAAGCGTCTCGAGCGGTTGCAGCAGATGACGCCGGAAACGATTGCGCCGCTCGTCGTCTATCTCGGCTCCGACAAGGCCGAAGGCATTTCCGGGCAGATATTCTCGGTGCGCAACAATGAAGTGTTCCTGTTCAACCAGACGCGTCCGATCCGCTCCATGCATCGCTCGGACGGCTGGACGCCGGAAAAGCTCAGCGATCAGCTTAAAGGCGCCTTCGGCCCGTCGCTGACGCCGCTCGACCGTTCCGGCGATGTGTTCGGCTGGGATCCGATCTGACGATGGCGATCGACTACGACAAGTTGCTGGTGCTGAAAATTCCGGATGCCGAGCAGAGCTACGACGCGAAGGATTGCATCCTCTATGCGTTGGGCGTCGGGCTCGGTCTCGATCCGGTAAACGAGGACGAACTGCCCTTCGTTTACGAGAAAAATCTGAAAGTGCTGCCGACTCTGGGCACGGTGCTCGCGTCGCCCGGCTTCTGGCTGCGCGAACTCGATACCGGAATCGACTGGGTCAAGCTGGTGCACGGCGAGCACAGCATGGTGATGCATAAGCCGCTCGAAGGTCACGGCACGCTGACGAGCAAGTCGCGCGTGTTCGATGTCGTCGACAAGGGCGAGGGCAAGGGCGCGATTGTTTATTCCGAGCGCACGGTGAGCGACAAAGCCAGCGGCGATCTCATCTGCACCATCGTGCAGACGACATTCTGCCGCGGCGACGGCGGTTTCGGTGGTCCGGTGCGGCCGCAACGGCAGCCGCATGCGATTCCCGAGCGCACGCCCGATCATGTTTGCGAACTCGCGACGCGGCCGGAAACCGCGCTGATCTATCGGCTCTCCGCCGATCTCAATCCGCTGCATGCCGATCCGGCGGTGGCGAAGGCAGCCGGTTTCCCCAAGCCGATCCTGCACGGGCTCGCGACCTTCGGTGTCGCCGGCCACGCCGTGCTGAAAACGGTATGCGGCTACGATCCGGCGAAGCTCGGTTCCATCGATGGCCGCTTCTCGGCACCGGTCTATCCCGGCGAAACGATCCGCACCGAGCTGTGGCGCGACGGCGATGTGGTCAGTTTCCGCGCCAAAGTTGTCGAGCGCGACGTCGTTGCGATCAACAACGGCCGCGCGACCTTACGCTAAGGATTTGGCGTTAACCCCACATCCTTCGTCTCCCCAATCCCGGCGAGGTTGGAATGGGACTTGCATGAATTCCGGCAGGAACTCATGCAAAGACGCCATTCAGGGACATTCGGGTTGGGCGAAACGCGTAAAGGATCGGAACCGCCGGGGCAGGGCATTTTGCCGCGCCCCAGCGACTCCAATCTGAAGATCGCCATTGTCGATGAAAGCCCGATCCGCGCCGCCATTCTCGAGGACGGTTTGCGCGAGGCCGGCTTCACATTGGTCGAGCGCATCACCGAGACGCGCAATCTGCTGGCGCGCGTTTACGCCATGGACCCGGACGTCATCCTCATCGATCTCGAAAGTCCGAGCCGCGACGAACTCGAGCAGATGTTCCAGGTCAGCCGCGTTGTGAAGCGGCCGATCGCGATGTTCGTCGACCAGAGCGACACCGCCTCGATCCAGGCGTCGGTCGATGCCGGCGTTTCGGCCTACATCGTCGGCAATCTGCAGAAAGACCGCATCAAGACGATCCTCGATCTCTGCATCTCGCGCTTCAACGCTTTCTCCCGGCTCCAGGGCGAGCTGGAGGAGGCCAAGGATGCGTTGGCCGAGCGCAAGGTCATCGACCGCGCTAAGGGCGTGCTGATGAAAGCCAAGCAGCTCAGCGAGGAGGAGGCGTACACCCTCCTGCGCAAGACCGCCATGAACGAGAAAAAGAAGATCGCCGAAATCGCGCAATCCGTCGTCACCGCCGCGGAGCTGTTCAAATGACCGACAAGAAAGCTGACAGGAAACTTCGCATCGGTTTCATTCCACTGGTTGACGCCACGGCCTTGCTGGTCGCGGCCGATGGCGGCTTCACCGGACAAGAAGGTCTCGACGTCGAACTGGTGCGCGAAGTGTCGTGGTCGAACGTGCGCGACAAGCTCAATCTCGGCCTGTTCGACGCCGCGCATCTGCTGGCGCCGGTCGCGGTGGCCTCCAGCCTCGGCATCGGTCATGTCCGCGTGCCAATCATTACGCCCTTTAATCTGGGCATTAATGGCAATTCCATTACCGTTTCGCCGAAGCTTTATGCCGATCTGGCGGCCGCTGCGGATGGCAATATTGCCGATCCTGCCGTGTCGGGTCGCGCGTTGGCGCGGCTGGTGGCGGAGCGCAAGAAAAGCAGCGCCGAGCCTTACACGTTCGGCATGACGTTCCCGTTCTCGCACCACAATTATCAACTGCGGTTCTGGATGGCCGCAGCTGGTATCGATCCCGATGAAGATGTGCGGCTTGTGGTGCTGCCGCCGCCTTATATGGTGGACAGTCTCGCGAGCGGCCATGTCGACTGCTTCTGCGTCGGCGCGCCGTGGAATTCGGTCGCGGTCGATCTCGGCGTCGGCCGCATCCTGCATTTCGGCTGCGACATTCAATCGCGCGTGACGGAGAAAGTGTTCGCCGTACGCGAACGCTGGGCCAACGAAAATCCAGACGCGCTCGCCGCGCTCATCCGCGCGCTCGCGGCGGCCGCCGCCTATGTCGAGGACAGGCAGAATCTCGACGCGGTTTGCGCCATTGTTGCGAAACGTCTCGACGTCACACCCGAGATTGTCAGCCGTACGATCACCGGCGTGCTCAAGGTCGCAACCGACGGCACGACGCGCGCGAGCAACCGTTACATCCTGATCGGCCGCAACAACGCGATGCGTCCCGATCCCGTTCAGGCTGCCTGGATTTACGCGCAGATGGTGCGCTGGGCGCAGACACCTTTTTCGGGGGAGCTGCTTTCGCTCGCGCAAGCGGTGTTCCGTGGCGATCTTTTTGATGCGGCTATTGGCGCCGCGCCATCGCCGAATGGCAGCGAGCCCGTCGATGGCATCGGCGCCTTCGCCGGCCCTCGTTTTTCGCCAAATGACATCGCGGAACACCTGGCCGCATGGCGTCCGCGGCGCTCGGAACGGCCGCGCCTATCAATTGTGCGCTAGATATTGCACTGCACAATTTGTTTGCACTGTGCGTCCGCGCTGAGCATCGACCACGGTTTGCCGCAAAAAGCCGCAGCCATCGGATTTTAGCCAAGCCATTGGAATAGTTCGCATTTCTGTCAGCAAGCGGGATTGGCATGACACTTGAATAGAGAGAAGGCGGAAGCGCCAACAAGGCGCTGAGCCCAAGGTTGGGCTGACAGCAATGCCGCTGTCTGGGGAGCACGGAGTTCGTGCACTTCAGGCTGCGGCTTTTTTGTTTCTGGACGGGCGCGACGAACGGAAGACCGGGTTTCTCGACAATCAAGGGACAGTGGGACCAATGACGACGAAAAAGACAAACGAAGGCAAATTCAAACTCGATCGCCGTTCGTTTTTGAAATCCGGCGCCAGCACCGCCGCGCTCCTCGGCGCGGTCGGCACGCAATTCCCCTTCGGCGTTCACCTCGCGCAGGCCGCAGGTCCGGAAACCACCAAGGCGATCCTCGGCTACATCGCGCTGATGGATGCTTCACCCCTGGTGATCGCCAAAGAGAAGGGTCTGTTCGCCAAGCATGGTATGCCGGACGTCGAAGTCTCGAAACAGGCCTCATGGGGTGCGACGCGCGACAACATGGTTCTCGGCGGTGCCGCGAACGGCATCGATGGCGCGCATATCCTGACGCCGATGCCCTATCTCATCTCCGCCGGCAAAGTGACTCAGAATAACGTGCCGACGCCGATGTACATCCTTGCGCGCCTCAATCTCGATGCGCAGGCGATCTCGGTGGCGCAGGAATACAAGGATCTCAAGGTCACGGCTGACGCCTCCGCGTTGAAGGCCGCCTTCGCCGCCAAGAAAGCCGCCGGCAAGGAAGTAAAGGTCGCAATGACCTTCCCGGGTGGCACGCACGACCTGTGGATCCGCTACTGGCTTGCCGCCGGCGGCATCGATCCGGACAAGGATGTGTCGACCATCGTCGTGCCGCCGCCGCAAATGGTGGCGAACATGAAGGTCGGCAACATGGACGCCTTCTGCGTCGGCGAGCCGTGGGGCGAACAACTCGTCAATCAGGGCTTCGGCTTCTCGGCCTGCTCGACCGGCGAAATCTGGTCGAAGCATCCCGAAAAGGCGCTCGGCATGCGCGCCGAGTACGTCGACAAGAATCCGAACGCCGCCAAGGCCATTTTGATGGCCGTGATGGAAGCGCAGCAGTGGTGCGACAAGCCGGAGAACCGGCAGGAGATGTCGGAAATCGTCGGCAAGCGGCAATGGTTCAACGTGCCGGTCGCCGACATCATCGGCCGCGCCAATGGCGACATCAATTACGGGAACGGCCGCGTCGAGAAGGGCACCAAGCAGTTCATGAAGTTCTGGCAGGACCACGCGTCCTACCCCTTCAAGAGCCACGACACCTGGTTCCTCACTGAAGACATTCGCTGGGGCAAGTTCGAAGCCTCCGCCGACGTCAAGGGCATGGTCAACAAGGTCAATCGCGAAGATCTGTGGCGCGATGCCGCCAAGACTCTCGGCGTGGCCGCTGCGGACATTCCGGCGTCGTCCTCGCGCGGCAAGGAAACCATGTTCGACGGCAAGGTCTTCGATCCCGAAAATCCGATGGCTTACCTCAAGAGCCTCAGCATCAAACGCGTCGAGGTCTGACGTTTACGGGTCGCCCGGCAACGGGCGGCCCGCTCTGCCGAACAACCGGAGCATTCACGCGATGAACATGCCAGTGGCGAAATCTGATATTAAGGCCAGCATACCTTCCGCCCCGGCGGCGTCTGCCGCCGCGACAGTCGTGGCCTTGCCGCTGAAGCAGAAGGCGATGAATACGCGGTTGCTGACCACACTCGGCAAGATCGCCGCCTCGGTGCTTCCGCCTCTCATCATGATCGCCCTGCTGATGATCGTCTGGCAGGTGCTGTGCATGCGCCCGGGCGCGACCTTGCCGCCGCCGACCAAAATCTGGACGGAAGCGCGCGACCTCATCGTCAGCCCGTTCTTCGTCAACGGCCCTCAGGACATCGGCCTTGGCTGGCGCGTCCTGGTTTCGTTGCAACGTGTTGCTATCGGCTACGGCCTTGCCGCGGTCATGGGTGTGATGCTCGGAACGCTGATCGGGCAGTCGGTCTGGGCGATGCGCGGCCTCGATCCGGTTTTTCAGGTGCTGCGCACGATCTCGCCGCTCGCCTGGCTACCAATTTCGCTGGCGGCGTTCCGCGACAGCCAGCCATCGGCGATCTTCGTTATCTTCATTACCTCGATCTGGCCGATCATCATCAATACCGCGGTCGGCATCCGCAACATTCCGCAGGACTACCGCAACGTCGCCGCGGTGTTGCGCCTCAATCCGTTCGAGTTCTTCGCCAAGATCATGATCCCGTCGGCGGCGCCCTACATCTTCACGGGCCTGCGCATCGGCATCGGTCTGTCATGGCTCGCCATCGTCGCCGCGGAAATGCTCACAGGCGGCGTCGGCATCGGCTTCTTCATCTGGGATGCTTGGAATTCGTCGCGGCTGCCCGACATTTTCGTCGCGCTCGCCTACATCGGAATCATCGGCTTCCTGCTCGACCGCATGGTCGCGGGCGTTGCTTCCATCGTTACACGCGGCACCGCCGCCAGCTGAGGAACGAAACAATGGTCACGTATTGCAAGATCGATCACGTCGACAAATCGTTCAAGCGCGGCAGCACAGAGACGCTGGTGCTCAAGAACGTCACACTGGAAGTAGAGAAGGGCGAATACGTCTCCATCATCGGCCATTCAGGCTGCGGCAAGTCTACCTTGCTCAACATCGTCGCCGGCCTCACACCGGCGACGACCGGTGGTGTCTTTCTGGAAGGGAAGCACGTCGACGAGCCGGGTCCGGATCGCGCCGTAGTGTTCCAGAACCACAGCCTGCTGCCGTGGCTCACGGTCTACGACAATGTCCGTCTCGCGGTCGACAAGGTGTTCGGCAAGACCAAATCGCGCACCGAGCGCGACGAATGGACGATGCATAATCTCAATCTCGTGCAGATGACGCACGCCAAGGACAAGCGTCCCTCGGAAGTTTCCGGCGGCATGAAACAGCGCGTCGGCATTGCCCGCGCGCTGGCGATGGAGCCGAAGATCCTGCTGCTCGATGAGCCGTTCGGCGCGCTCGATGCGCTCACCCGCGCGCATTTGCAGGACACGGTCATGGGCCTGCACCAGAAGCTCGGCAATACCGTGATGATGATTACGCACGACGTCGATGAGGCGGTGCTGCTGTCCGACCGTATCGTGATGATGACCAACGGCCCGGAAGCCCAGATCGGCGAAATTCTCAGCGTGCCGCTGATGCGCCCGCGAAAGCGGCTGGAATTGGTGGCGGACGCCGCTTTCCTCAAGTGCCGCCAGCGCGTGCTCGAGTTCCTCTACGAGCGGCACCAGTACGTCGAAGCGGCCTAGGAGAAGATCATGAGCGAACCGCTCGTCATCGTCGGCAATGGCATGGCCGCGGCGCGGCTGGTCGAGGAGCTGAGCAAGCGT
>DASYCM010000266.1:0-2197 GCA_036500165.1 Pseudolabrys sp. | reverse complement strand
ATGGAGACGCTGCGCCGCTTGCGCCAGAAGTCGGACATGCCGGTGATCTTCCTCACGTCCAAGGACGAGGAGATCGACGAAATGTTCGGCCTCAAGATGGGCGCCGACGATTTCATCCGCAAACCGTTCTCGCAGCGTCTGCTGGTCGAACGCGTCAAGGCCGTGCTTCGCCGCGCCAGCCCGAAAGATCCGACGCTGACGCCGAAGGAGAACGACGCCAAGGCGCTCGAGCGCGGCCAGCTCCGCATGGACCCGGAGCGGCACACCTGCACCTGGAAGAACGATCCGGTCACTCTCACCGTTACCGAATTCCTCATCCTTCAGGCGCTCGCCACCCGTCCCGGCGTGGTCAAAAGCCGCAACGCCCTGATGGACGCTGCCTATGACGACCAGGTCTATGTCGACGACCGCACCATCGACAGCCACATCAAGCGCTTGCGCAAGAAGTTCAAGGTCGTCGACGACGACTTTGAGATGATCGAAACGCTGTACGGCGTCGGCTATCGCTTCAAGGAAGCTTGAGCCACACGCATTCGTGCTCGTGCGATCACGAGCGGAATGCGGTAAACTCTCCGGGGCGATCAACCGGCTGGATCAACGACGTGCTCGATCGAACCGCGGAAACTCAAGCGCAAGAGAAAGCGCGCGAAGGCGCGCAGAAGGCCGAGGCCGAACGCAACGGCACGCCTCTCCCGCCGCCGCGCGGCCGGCGGGGTCTGCGCGGCTTCGTCGCGTCAGTCTGGCAGTTCTTCGTTGCGCTCAGCTTCTCCAGCCTTACCCGCCGTATCGTCTTCCTTAATCTGACCGGCCTGATCGCACTCTTGGCCGGCGTGCTCTACCTCTCGCAATTCCGCGCCGGCCTGATCGACGCACGCGTACAGAGCTTGCTGGTGCAGAGCGAGATTATCGCCGGCGCCATCGCGGCGTCGGCGACGGTCGAAACCGACTCCATCACCATCGATCCCGACCGCTTGTTGGAATTGCAGGCCGGCGAAAGCTACGGGCCATCCGACGACCAGCTTTCCGGCATCGAGTTTCCGATCAATCCGGAACGCGTCGCACCGGTGTTGCGCCGCCTGGTCTCTCCGACCAACACACGCGCGCGCATTTACGACCGCGACGGCGTGCTGATCCTCGACAGCCGCAATCTGTATGGCCGCGGCGATGTTCTGCGCTTCGACCTGCCGTCGCCGACCGCCGAACAACCGGGCGTGATGGAACGCACCTTCATCGCCATCCGCCGCTGGCTCGGCCGCGGCGATCTCCCGCTTTACAAGGAACTCGGGCCCGAGAACGGCAAGGGCTATCCTGAGGTGAACCGCGCGCTGAGCGGCCTGCATGCAAGCCAGGTTCGTATCAACGATCGCGGCGAGGTCATTGTCTCCGTCGCGGTGCCGGTGCAACGCTTCCGCGCCGTTCGCGGCGCATTGATGTTGTCGACGCAAGGCGCCGACATCGACGACATGGTGGAGGCCGAGCGTCTCGCCATCGTCAAAGTCTTCCTAGTCGCCGCCGCCGTGATGGTGGTGCTGTCGATGCTGCTTGCCGGCACCATTGCCGGTCCGGTGCGCCGTTTGGCCGAAGGCGCTGAGCGCGTACGGCGACGCATCCGTACCCGCGTCGAAATTCCCGACTTCACGCGGCGCCGCGACGAGATCGGCCATCTGTCCGGCGCGCTGCGCGACATGACCGGAGCGCTCTACACCCGCATCGAGGCGATCGAAAGTTTTGCCGCCGACGTGTCGCACGAACTGAAAAATCCACTGACATCCCTGCGCTCTGCGGTCGAAACCCTGCCGATGGCCAAGACAGACGCCAATCGCAAGCGCTTGCTCGAAGTCATCAGCCACGACGTCAGACGCCTCGACCGTTTGATAACCGATATTTCCGACGCCAGCCGTCTCGATGCCGAACTGCAACGGCAGGAAGTCGCCACTGTCGATCTCGCCAGCCTGCTCGAGGCACTGACGAAGGCCGCTAACGAGGTCTCGAATACCGACGTGAAGGTAACACTCGCGTTTGAAGGCGGCTCTCCACGTGACTTCAATGTGCCCGGCCATGACTCGCGGCTCGGTCAGGTCGTCAGCAACTTGGTCGACAATGCGCGCTCGTTTTCTCCGGCGGGAGGAACGGTGCGCATTACCTCTCGTAGGCTCAAGAATGACGTCGCGATTATCGTCGACGACGACGGAGCCGG
>DASYCM010000265.1:0-3458 GCA_036500165.1 Pseudolabrys sp. | reverse complement strand
GGACATCTCGCAACTGATTACCAGCAGCAGCGGTCAGGTGAAGGAGGGCGTCAGCCTCGTCAATCAGGCCGGCGCGGCGCTCAACGAGATTGTGGAGTCGATCCGCACCGTGGCGGCCGTGGTGTCGGACATCGCTACCGCGAGTTCGGAGCAGACCACCGGTCTTGACGAGATCAATCGGGCGCTGAGTCAGATGGACGAGGTGACCCAGCGCAACTCGGCGCTGGTTGAGGAAAACGCGGCAACCGCGAAGACCCTCGAGCAACTCGCCAAGTCCATGGATGAGCAGGTGGCCTTCTTTCACGTCGACGAGGGCGACGCGGCCACGCCGGCGAGGCTCCAGCCCGTGACCCAAGGCCGCACGGCCGCCACGCGGCCTGCACGTAGCTCTGGGCGAGCCGCGGCCTAGCCACCGCCACCCCATTCCCTGTACGCTTTGGGCTCGTTTCCGGGTCATTTTTGCGCTTGACCGCGTACCGAGCCGTATCTATAAACCGCGCAACGAAAGTACGGGCGATGACAACTATGCGCAATATTATTACTCTGGTAGTAAGGCTCCGGATGCCGCCGAGGCAGCCCTGAAACAGGGCTCCTACAGGTAGCGTCCGGACATGGCCCCCTTCGAGGGCCTTTTTTATTGCGCCTCTACAAACAGACTAAGGATGATGAGCATGGAACGGGAAATGACCGGCGCCGAAATGGTGATCCAGGCGATGGCCGATCAGGGCGTAAAGCACCTGTTCGGGTATCCGGGCGGTGCGGTGCTGCCGATTTACGACGCCATCTTCGCGCAAAACCAGGTCCAGCACGTGCTCGTCCGTCATGAACAGGGCGCAGTGCACGCGGCGGAAGGCTATGCCCGCTCGACCGGCAAGGTCGGCTGTATCCTCGTCACCTCCGGCCCTGGCGCCACCAATGCCGTCACTGGCCTCACGGACGCCTTGTGCGACTCGATCCCGCTGGTCTGCATCACCGGGCAGGTGCCGACGCATCTGATCGGCAATGACGCCTTCCAGGAAGCCGACACCGTCGGCATCACCCGGCCGTGCACCAAGCACAATTACCTGGTCAAACGCATCGAGGACCTGCCGCGCGTGCTGCACGAGGCGTTCCACATCGCGTCGAGCGGCCGTCCGGGTCCGGTCGTCATCGACATCCCGAAAGACGTGCAGTTCGCCAAGGGCCTGTATTCGGTGCCAACCGAATTCCCCCACACCGGCTACAAGCCGCGGGTGCAGGGCGATATCGGGCAGATCACGCGCGCCGTCGATCTTATGGCCACGGCTCGGCGTCCGATGTTTTATACCGGCGGAGGCGTCATCAATTCCGGCCCGGAAGCCAGCAAGCTGCTGACCGAACTGGTCAAGCTCACCGGCTTCCCGATCACCTCGACCTTGATGGGGCTCGGCGCGTTCCCCGCGCACGATCCGCAGTGGATGGGCATGCTCGGCATGCACGGCACGCTTGAGGCCAACATGGCGATGCACGACTGCGACGTCATGATCTGCATCGGCGCGCGCTTCGACGACCGCATCACCGGCCGGCTCGATGCGTTCTCGCCGGGCTCGAAGAAGATCCACGTCGACATCGATGCGTCCTCGATCAACAAGAACGTCAAGGTCGACATTCCGATCATCGGCGATTGCGCCAACGTGCTGCGCGACATGCTCAAGCTGTGGCGCGAGCACAAGGCCAAGCCCGATAAGCGCGCGCATACCGACTGGTGGAAGCAGATCGACAAGTGGCGCGGCCGCAAGTCGCTCGCCTACAAGCCGTCGAAAGATGTCATCAAGCCGCAATACGCCATCGAGCGCCTGTACGAGTTGACCAAGGATCGCGACACCTACATCACGACCGAAGTCGGCCAGCATCAGATGTGGGCGGCGCAGTTCTATGGCTTCCAGGAGCCGAACCGCTGGATGACGTCGGGCGGCCTCGGCACCATGGGTTACGGCCTGCCGGCCGCGGTCGGCGTGCAGCTTGCACACCCGGATTCGCTGGTGATCGACATCGCCGGCGAAGCGTCGGTGCAGATGACGATGCAGGAAATCTCGACGGCCGTGCAGTATCGGTTGCCGATCAAGATATTCATCCTCAACAACAGCTATATGGGCATGGTGCGGCAGTGGCAGGAATTGCTGCACGGCGCGCGCTATTCGCAGAGCTATTCCGAAGCGCTGCCGGATTTCGTCAAGCTCGCCGAAGCGATGCACGCCGTCGGCATCCGTTGCGAAAAGCCGGGCGATCTCGACAAGGCCATCAAGGAGATGATCGCCGTCGATCGTCCCGTCATTTTCGACTGCGTCGTCGACCAGAAGGAAAATTGCTTCCCGATGATTCCGTCGGGCAAGGCGCACAATGAAATGATCCTTGGTGATTCCGCCGAAAGTCTCGATGACGCGATCACCGAAGAAGGAAAGATGTTGGTCTAGCGCACGATCCCGAAAAGTGGGAACCGGTTTTCGGAGAAGATCGTGCGCAAACAAAATGTCTGGCAGATAATTCAATTCAAGCGGATCAAACAGCGATGAACGCCCCCACAACGAGCCATTATCCGGCAGCGCCGACGGCGCAAAAAGCTGAGAGCCATACGCTCTCGGTGCTGGTCGACAACGAACCCGGCGTGCTGGCGCGCGTCATCGGCCTGTTCTCGGGCCGTGGCTACAATATCGAGTCGCTGACGGTGTCGGAGACCGAGCACGCCAAGCATCAATCGCTTATTACCGTCGTCACCACCGGCACGCCCATGGTGATCGAGCAGATCAAGAACCAGCTCGACCGTTTGATTCCCGTTCATCGCGTCGTCGACATGACGCTGGCCGGTAATTCGATCGAGCGCGAACTGGCCATGGTCAAGGTCGCCGGTAAGGGCGACGAACGGGTCGAAGCGCTGCGTTTGGCAGACGCTTTCCGCGCCCGCGTGATCGACGCGACGACCGAAAGCTTCGTGTTCGAGATCACCGGCAAGAGCGACAAGATCGAGCAGTTCATCGCGCTGATGCTGCCGCTCGGCCTCGTCGAAGTTTCGCGCACCGGTATCGCGGCCATCGCCCGCGGTCCCCAGGGCATGTAAGGGGCAGGTGAAATGGTCCTGACGCTGCTGGCCATCCCGTTTCTTTTCTTCGGCGTCTTCGTGCGGACGGCGGACGAGGGGCCGCAGCGCTGCATTGGGGTGGCCAAGGACAAGTTCTGCTTTGAGCGCACGTCTCAGATGCCGGAATTCATCAAGTACGGCAGCATGGCTGTGGGCTTTGGGCTGCTCTACGCCGGGCGGCTCCAGATCAAGCGCCGGCGCGAGGGCAAATAGAGGAAAAACCGGGGCTTGCCCCGGCTCACGGGGCGACCTACTAGAAGCACCGCGGCAGCGATGCCGAGGATTAATCCAACGAATTATTGGCCGAACGAAGGACCAAGTACCATGCGCGTTTATTACGATCGCGACGCCGACCTGAACCTGA
>DASYCM010000264.1:0-12202 GCA_036500165.1 Pseudolabrys sp. | reverse complement strand
GCCGGTGGCGCGGAAGGCAATGGCATTGACGAACTTGCCGTCGCCGGAACGGAACCGCGCGCGCAGATGGTTCTCGCCGACCGGATCGACGTAAGCCAGCGTATGCGCCGGCAGCGCCAGCATCGGCTCAGGATTTCCGGCACCAAAGGGACCCGCGCGCGCGAGCATCTCACAGAGGGAAATATTGAAGCCGCCGGCGCTGACCGCGCCATCGATCAGCAGCGCTGTTTCTTTCCGCGCCGCTTCGACCGACGGGGCCAACGTCGCTTCGAGAAAAGCGCGGAACGCCGCAAGTCCGCCTTTCGGCAAGGTGACACCCGCCGCCATCGCGTGCCCGCCGCCTTTGAGCAGCAGTTTGTCCGCGACCGCCTGCCGGACCGCGCGGCCGAGATCGACGCCGGCAATCGAACGGCCCGAGCCGGTGCCCACGCCGCCCGGCTCCAGTGCGATGGCGAAGGCGGGACGCCCGTAACGCTCCTTGAGCCTTGATGCGACAAGCCCGACCACGCCCGGATGCCAGCCCGGCGCAGCGGTGACGACGACGGCACCTTTTTCTTCGAGACCGAGCGCGGCCATGGCTTCGGCCTCGGCCTGCTCGACGGCCGCGGCTTCGATCTGCCGCCGCTCACCATTGAGCCGGTCGAGTTCACCGGCAATGCGGCCCGCCTCGATCGGGTCTTCTTCCAGCAGCAGCCGCGCACCGAGCGCGGCATTGCCGATGCGCCCACCGGCATTGATGCGCGGGCCGAGCATAAACCCGAGATGCCAGGCCTCCGGCGGACCGGACAAACGCGCCGCGTCCATCAGCGCGGTCAAGCCCACGCTGTCGCGGCGGCGCAAGGCAATAAGCCCCTTGGCGACGAATGCGCGGTTGAGCCCTTTCAACGGCACGACATCGGCAACGGTGCCGAGTGCCACCAGATGCAGCATCGACAACAGATCGGGCTCGGTGTGCGTCGCGCTCCAGAAATTGCGCTGACGCAACGCACGGCTCAACGCCACGAGCGTCACGAAAACAAGACCGACGGCAGCAAGGTGCCCAAGCCCCGACAAATCGTCGGCGCGGTTCGGATTGACGATGGCCACCGCCGGCGGCAACTGCTCGTCGGCCTGATGATGATCGATGACAACCGTATCGAGACCAAGTTTTTTCGCCTCGGTGAGCGGCTCCATACTGGTGGTACCGCAGTCCACTGTAATCAGCAGCTTGACGCCGCGCTCGGCGAAAGAGCGGATCGCATCGACGTTAGGACCGTAGCCTTCGAAGATACGATCCGGGATGTGGATGATCGGATCGAGCCCGCAGCGCCGTAGATAAGATGCCAGCAACGCCGAGGCGGTCGCGCCATCGACATCGTAGTCGCCGAAAATCGCAACGCTCTCGCTTTTTTCGATGGCATGGGCGATGCGCGCCGACGCCGCCTGCATCTCTGTCAGTGTGTGGGGATCCGGTAGCATCCGCTTGATGGTCGGATCGAGAAAAGCCTCAGCCGTATCGGCCTCGACGCCGCGCCCGGCCAGTACGCGCGCCAACAGCTCCGGCAGGCCCAGCCTTTGCGCGATGGTCAGCGCCCGCGCGGTACCGCGCTCGTCAAGCCGGTCGCGCCACGACCGCCCGCTCGCCGATTTATCGACGCCAAGGAAGAAGCGATCTTTGTCGTCCAAGGTGGTCGCGGTTAAGGCCATCGCGCCAATATAGGCGCTCTGCCCCGCCCCCGCAGGGGGCGGAAACGGCCTGTGCACAGCTCCGTCCCCGCTTTCGCGGGCTCCAGAACCTCAGTCCAGATGAAACTTCTCGAGCTGGCGGTGCTCGCCGATGACGCGGCGGACGGTGCCCGTTGCCGAGCGCATCACCACGGTCTCGGTCTCGATCATGTCCTTGCCGAACACGACGCCGCGCAGCATCGCACCGGTGGTCACCCCGGTGGCGGCGAACAGGCAGTCGCCTTTCACCATGTCCTCGATCTCGTACTTCTTCTTTGCGTCCTTGATGCCCATCTTCAAGGTGCGCTCACGCAGCTCCTCGGTGTCGATGATGAGCCGGGTCTGCATCTGGCCGCCGATGCAGCGCAACGCCGCCGCGGAGAGCACGCCTTCCGGCGCGCCGCCGATGCCGATGTAAATGTCGATGCCGGTCTTCGGCTCGGCACAATGGATGACGCCGGCGACATCGCCATCGCTGATGAGGCTGACCGCGGCGCCGAGCTTGCGGATTTCGGCGATGGCGTCGCCATGACGTGGCCGGTCGAGCAGAATCGCCGTGATCTCTGACGGCTTCACGCCCTTCGCCTTGGCGAGGCTGACGATGTTGTCCCTCACCGACGCATCGAGATCGACGGTGCCCTTCGGATAACCGGGACCGATGGCGATCTTGTCCATGTAGCAGTCCGGCGCATGCAGCAGCGTACCGCCGTCCGCCATCGCGATGGTGGCGATCGAGCCCGGCATGTTCTTGGCGCACAGCACGGTGCCCTCGAGCGGGTCGACGGCTATGTCGACCTTCGGCCCGTTCTTGTTGCCTACCTTCTCGCCGATGAACAGCATCGGCGCTTCGTCGATCTCGCCCTCACCGATCACCACCGTACCGTCGATCGGCAGCTTATTGAGTTCGCGCCGCATGGCGTCGACCGCCGCCTGATCGGAGGCCTTATCCAGGCCGCGGCCGCGCAGCCGCGCAGCGGACACCGCCGCGCGTTCGGTAACGCGCACGATCTCGAGGGTGAGAATGCGCTCCAGCAGCAGTTCGGGCTGGACGGTAATTGATGCCATGTTGAATTTCCCCTCTTATTCCTTGCGCATGATCTTATCCGAAAACCGGTACCCACTTTTCGGGATCATGCGCTCAGCTTGTCGATGAACTAGTTCTTCTCGATCCGGATCACTTGCGGGCGGCCCGAAATCACCTTGTCGCGCGAAACCGCCGCGATTGCCTTTCTAACAGCATCTTCGCTGGTCGCGTAAGTGATCAGGATCACCGGGACGGAACCATTTTTGGTTTCTTCAAGCGAAGCGCCTTTGGCGTGGCGCTGCACAATGGATTCCAGGGATATTTCCTGCTGGGCAAGCCGTTTCGCAATCGTCGCGGCGGTGCCCGGCTTGTCGCGCGCCTGCAGGCGGATGTAGTAGCCGCCTTCATGGCGCTGCATCGGCGCCTTGCGCACATCCTTGAGCTTGGCGGTCGGCCGGCCGAACGGCGCGCAGCGCCCGCCCTTGGCAATATCGGCAATATCCGACAGCACGGCTGACGCGGTTGCAGCGCCACCGGCGCCCGGCCCGACCAGCGTGATCGGATTGATGTCTTCGGCGTCGATGGTAACGGCATTCGTCACGCCCATCACCTGCGCGATGGACGAGTCCTTTCGCACCATGGTCGGGTGCACGCGCTGCTCGATGCCCTGCGGGGTGCGCATCGCCACACCCAACAACTTCACGCGGTAACCGAGTTCATCGGCAGCGATCAGATCAGCGGCGGCAATCGAGGAAATGCCTTCGACATAAATCGCGCGCTGATCGGGCTTGGTACCGAATGCAAGGCTGGCAAGGATAGCGAGCTTCTGCGCGGTGTCATGGCCTTCGACGTCGAAGGTCGGATCGGCCTCGGCATAGCCGAGCCGTTGCGCATCCTTCAAGCAATCCGCATAGGGCAAACCTTCCTGCTCCATCCGCGTGAGGATGTAATTGCAGGTGCCGTTAAGAATGCCGTAGATGCGGTTGATCGCGTTGCCGGCAAGTCCTTCGCGCAAGGTCTTGATGACCGGAATGGCAGCGCCGACTGCCGCCTCATAATTGAGTGCGACGCCGGCCTTCTCGGCAAGTTGCGCCATCTTGACGCCGTGCTTGGCAAGCAACGCCTTGTTCGCCGTCACCACTGATTTGCCAGAAGCGAGCGCAAATTCGACCGCGGTCTTGGCCGGATCGCCTGAGCCGCCCATCAGTTCGACAAAGACGTCGATACCGTCGAAGCCGGCGAGTTCAACCGGATCGGTGAACCACTTCATTTTCTTGAGATCGACACCGCGATCCTTGCCCTTGGAGCGGGCGCAGACCGCAACGACCTCGATGGCGCGGCCGCAACGCGCCGCCAGAGCCTCGCGATGCGTAGCGATTTGGCCGATCAAGGCCGCGCCGACCGTGCCTACACCGGCGACACCAACTTTGAGAGATGGAGCCATGGAGCTATCGGCGCGTCACGAGCGGAACGACATTATGAAGCTGGTTCGGCGCCGTCTCGAGGAAGCGGCGAATATTACGCGCCGCCTGACGAATGCGCTGCTCGTTCTCGACCAGCGCGATGCGCACGAAACCCTCGCCGCGCTCGCCGAAACCGGTGCCGGGCGAAACCGCAACAGAGGCCTTCTCCACCAGCAATTTGGAGAATTCGACGCTGCCCATTTCCCGGAACGGCTCGGGGATCGGCGACCAGGCAAACATCGACGCGCTTGGCGACGGTACGTCCCAGCCAGCGCGGCTGAAGCTCTCCACCATCACGTCACGGCGCTTGGTATAAGTGTCGCGCATTTCGCGCACGCATTCTTCGGGACCGTTGAGCGCCGCGGTGGCGGCGACCTGTACCGGCGTGAAGGCGCCGTAGTCGAGATAGGACTTCACGCGCGCAAGGGCGGCGATGATGCGCTCGTTGCCGACGGCAAAGCCCATGCGCCAGCCGGCCATCGAAAACGTCTTCGACATTGACGTGAACTCAACCGTCACGTCCATCGCGCCAGGCACCTGCAGTACCGACGGCGGCGGATTGTTGTCGAAATAGACCTCGGCGTAAGCGAGGTCGGACAGAATGTAGATCTCGTGCTTCTTCGCAAACGCGACGAGGTCGCGATAGAAATCGAGGCTTGCGGTGAAAGCGGTCGGGTTCGACGGATAACAGACGACGATCGCAATCGGCTTCGGGATCGAGTGACGGATCGCGCGCTCGACCTGCACGAAGAAGTCCGGCGTCGGGTCCGATGACACCGAACGGATTACGCCACCCGCCATCAGGAAGCCGAAGGCATGAATCGGATAGCTCGGATCGGGCACGATGACGACGTCGCCGGGCGCAGTAATCGCCTGCGCAACGTTGGCAAAACCTTCCTTGGAACCCAACGTCGCAACGATCTGCGTGTCTGGATTGAGTTTCACACCAAAGCGGCGCTCGTAATACGCAGCCTGGGCGCGGCGCAGTCCCGGAATGCCACGCGACGACGAATAGCGGTCGGTCCGCGTCTTGCCGAGCGTCTCTTTCATCTTCTCGATGACATGCGCGGGCGCCGGCAAATCGGGGTTGCCCATGCCGAGGTCGATAATGTCTGCACCGGCGTTGCGGGCTTTCGCCTTGGCCTTGTTCACTTCCTCGAACACATAAGGCGGCAAACGGCGGATGCGGTAGAAGTCTTCCATCGGCTCAGACTTTCGGAAATATACGCCGGACTGCCTTCTCCAGCCGGCGGGCGTGACCCCGGCTGGCTTTTATCACGGGTTCGGCTTTGCACCAGTCGTTTTGGTGTCGTTTTGCTTCTTAACGGCGGGTTTGGCCGCTGTTTTGGCTGTTGTTTTGGCGGCAGGCGCCGGAGCCGAAGGCGTGGCCTCGTCCTTGGCCGCCGTGTTCTGGCGGTCGCGCACGGCCTGGAGGTCCTTTTCCACCTTGACCTGGTCTTCCTCGCTCATCGGCTGGGTCGAACGGGGCGGCGGCATGTCATGAACCGCGGGGAATTGCCGGTTGGTGACAGTCGGCCGCGCCGGCGCGCCGGCGGGCAAGCCCCCCATCGATTCCGGCATGGTGTCGCCAATAGAGCCAGCCGAGCAGCCGGCGAGCAGTGCCGCCAGCATCGCGACCGCCACTATCGTGCGTTGCAGCAAGGCCATCATGCTCCGCAAAACCTGTCCGCCGGAAGGGAAACTAGTGCAGACTCAATGAATTATAGCATAAATCGGGTATGCCGCTAATATGGCATCAGCAAGGTCATCGCCCGGTAACAGGGCAACGGCACGGTCAGTTTGCCCCAAATAGCGCCTTGCCACAGGGAGACACCCCCGCCAATTGTTCGGCAGGGAGCGAGAAACGCGGATGGACAAGAAGACCGCCGAAATGGCGAACGTGACGAAATTTCCGGCGCCAGGCGCCGTCAAGGCGCCGGCGCCCGATGTCGTGGCCGAAACCCAAAATCCCTACATCACCTCGGTCAATGTCGAAGCCTTCGCGCACAACCTCGCCCGCATGATCGAGGAAGGCGGCAAGGCGCTCGCCGCCTACATGAAGCCGCGCGAGGAAGGCAAACTCAAAGACGATCAGGCGGAAGGCATCACCGACGTGGTCAAGACCGTCGGCCACGTCGCGGAGTATTGGCTGTCCGATCCCAAACGCACTTTCGAACTACAGGCCAACCTCGGCCGCGCCTATCTCGACCTCTGGGCCACCGCCGCCAAACGCATGGCCGGCGAGCAAGCGGAGCCCGCCATCGCCGCCGATCCGAAGGACAAGCGCTTCGCCGATCCGGAATGGTCGCAGAACCAGTTCTTCGATTTCCTCAAGCAGCTTTATCTGCTGACTGCCCAATGGGGCGAGAAGCTCGTGACCGACGCGCAAGGCGTCGACGAACACACCAAGGCCAAGGCCGCGTTCTACGTGAAGCAGATCACCAACGCGATTTCGCCGTCGAATTTCGTGCTGACCAATCCGGAATTGCTGCGCGAGACTTTATCTTCGAACGCCGAGAACCTGGTGCGCGGCATGCATCAGTTGTCCGAGGACATCAAAGCCGGCCGGGGCAACCTCAAGATCTCGCAGTCGGATGCGTCACGCTTCGAGGTCGGACGCAATCTCGCGCTCAGCCCCGGCAAGGTGATCTTCCAGAACGACCTGATGCAGCTCATTCAATATGAGCCGGCGACCAAGGACGTGCTTAAGGTGCCGCTGCTGATCGTGCCGCCCTGGATCAACAAGTTTTACATCCTCGATCTGACGCCGGAAAAATCCTTCATCAAATGGTGCGTCGACCAGGGCATCACCGTCTTTGTGATCTCCTGGGTCAATCCGGATGCAAAGCTCGCCGCCAAAGGCTTCGAGCAGTACATGAACGAAGGGCCTCTTGCCGCGCTCGACGCCATCGAGCAGGCGACCGGCGAGAAGAAAGTTCATGCCGTCGGCTATTGCGTCGGCGGCACCCTGCTCGCCATCACGCTTGCCTATCTCGCCGCCAAGGGAAAGAACCGCGTCGTCTCCGCCACCATGTTCGCGGCGCAGGTCGATTTCACTTTTGCCGGCGACCTCAAGGTTTTCGTCGACGAAGAGCGCGTCACGCAGCTCGAAGAACACATGAAGCAGCAGGGCTATCTCGAAGCCTCGAGCATGGCGACCACGTTCAACATGCTGCGCTCGAACGACCTGATCTGGCCCTACGTGATCAATAATTACATGAAGGGAAAGAAGCCCTTCCCGTTCGATATCCTGTTCTGGAATGCCGATGCGACGCGCATGCCGGCGGCTAATCATTCGTATTATCTGCGCAACTGTTACCTCAATAACAGGCTCAGCAAAGGCGAAATGGAAATCGCCGGCATCAAGCTCGACCTGAGCAAGGTGAAAATACCGATTTACAATCTGGCGACACGTGAGGATCACATCGCGCCGGCGAAATCGGTGATGGAAGGTTCGAAATATTTCGGTGGGCCGGTGAAATACGTGCTGGCAGGCTCCGGACACATTGCCGGCGTCGTCAACTCACCGGCCAAACCGAAATATCAGTACTGGCTCGGCGGCAAACCGGAAGGCGCCGACGTCGACGCGTGGATGAAGAACGCGGAAGAGCATGCCGGCTCGTGGTGGCCGGACTGGCTCGACTGGCTTAAAGGGCACAACGACAAGACCGTGAAGGCGCGCGAAGTCGGCGGCGGCAAGCTCCCGCCGATCGAGGATGCGCCCGGCTCTTACGTGAAAGTGCGCAACTGGGACTGACGCGCTTTTCGCGAGCGCAGCTTTGCCCGTTATTGCGGCTCGAGTTCCCAGAAATCGATCGCAGGATCCAATGGCGCGCCATGCTTCACATGCAGTGTGGCGTAGCGCCCGCCGCAATAGACCAGCGGCTGACGCTCGTCATCTCGCAGCCCCACCACCCGGCCGATGAACAGCGTGTGATCGCCGCACTCATGCTGGACGTCCACCACCGCCGCCACAGCAGCACTGGCGCGCGCAAGGACCGGGATCGATGCGAGATGCTCAAAAAAGATGTCCGGATCGGCCGAGCCCTGCCCGGCGAAATGCTTGCTGATGGCTTCCTGGTCTTGCGCCAGCATGCTGACGCCGAAATGTCCGGTCGCGATCAAGGCGTCATGCAGCTTCGCCTTTTTTGCTACCGAGATCATGCACAGCATCGGCGAAAGCGAGCCGGACATAAAAGCATTCGCCGTCATACCGCGCACACCGCCGTCGCCTTCGGTCGTAATCACGGTGACGCCAGTGGCAAATCGGCCCATCACCCGGCGGAAGAGCTGGGTGTCAAGCGGAGCCTTTTCTTTGTGTTCCATATATTGGTCCCCGAAGCCGTGCCGGCCGCACTGACAATGATGGGCTGGATAACCCAATTGAACAGGAACGTTAAGCCCACTTTTTCCGCGAGAATAACCGGGACGTTACCACAGCCGGACGCGACAGCGCGGTCGACATCACATAAGCTCGCCGCGCTTTGAGACCTTAAAGGACAGGAGCCGAGCGATGACCAGGGAATTGATGTGGCTGACGCTGACGATCATTCTCACCGGGATCATGTGGATTCCCTACATCCTCGACCGGATCATCAAGCGCGGTCTCATGGGCGCGATGGCCAACCCCTCGCGCAACGATAAGCCGCAGTCGGAATGGGCGCAGCGGCTCTACTTCGCTCATACCAACGCGGTCGAAAACCTGATCGTGTTCGCGCCGCTGGTGCTGATACTCGACAGCCAGGGCATCGCCACCGAAAGCACGGCCATCGCCTGCGCCGTCTATTTCTGGGCCCGGCTGGCGCACGTCATCGTCTACGTGCTCGGCATTCCGGTGCTGCGCACGCTCGCCTTCGCCGTCGGCTTCGCGGCGCAGGTCATGCTTGTGCTCGCGGTATTCGGGAAGCTTTAATTAGACGATACCGCTCAGAAAGCGTTTGAGCGCCGCAACGACGATGCCGGGCTCCGTCGTCGTCGGAAAGTGCCCGCTCGCCGGACACAAAACACATTCGGGTTTCGGCGAGCCGGACGGATCAAACGCATCGAGAAACGGCTGTTCCGCCGCCGCGGCAAACCGCTTGCTCATGCCGCCGCGGAAAATCAATACCGGACAGCGCACCGCCTTTGCCTTGGCGAACAGCTCGTAATCTCCTGCGACCGAAGCCTGGAAGGCCCGCAGGCGCCGCAGCCGCTCAGCAGTGTAGGGAAAGCGCCAAAGTCCGCTGTCGCCATCGCGCATCATGATGTCCTGAACGAAACGTTGCGACGTGGCGTCGGTCCACACGCCCTCTTCGGTGGCGCGGACATAACGCGCGGCATCTTCGAGTGTGGCGAAGCTCTCCGGTTGGGAAACCGGATTTGCCACCGGCGCAGCGGGCGGCGCTCCGATACGCACCACCGGATCGACCAGCACCACACCCGCCACTTGCTCGGACGCCAACAGCGCCGTTTCAAGCGTAATCGACGCCGCAAATGAGTGCCCCATGACGATGTAACGTCCAGGCAAAAGGGCATGCGCCAACGCGACCGCATCCGACGCGAACGTGACACAAGCGTCGTCGCCGGTATCCTTCGTCAGAGCATAGCCGCGCTGGTCTGGGCACAGCACGCGGACCGAGCCCAGGCTTTCCACTGTCTCGGTCCACATGCCGCTTTGCGTGAGCGAACCGTGCAATGCCAGCACCGGCAAACCAGTTTCGTTATCAGGCCGCCAGTCGCGACAAAAAAGCTTGATGCCGTTGATCGCGTGATAGCCATTCTGCCAAAGATCGCTTGCCATTTTGATTTTCAAACTCTCTTTTCGAGACCTCCGGCGCTATCCTGTCAAAGCGCTGGCGCCGCCCGCTCAGCGATCGCCCGTATATCGACATCGCGCGGCAGCGTACCGAAAGCGCCGCCCGCCTCCCCATTGAGCCGCGAGGCGCAAAAGGCATCGGCTACCGCCGGCGGTGCGTGCCTAACCAACAGCGAGCCCTGTAATGCCAACACGAGATCGCGCACCAACGCGCGTGCCTGTGACTCGTCAGTAGCGGCGGCAAGCTGCCTTTGCAGCTTGGCCGCAAAGGAATTGACGCGCTTGTCGCCAGCACTCGTGATTTCGTTGCTGAGGATTTCGCCCGCATTCGGCGTCCGCGCGATCGCGCGGAGGACGTCGAGGCACATCACGTTACCGGATCCTTCCCATATCGAATTGACCGGCGCCTCGCGGTAAAGCCGCGGCATGATGCTTTCCTCGATGTAACCGGAGCCGCCAAGCACCTCCATCGCCTCATAGGTGAAGAATGGCGCACGCTTGCAGATCCAGAATTTCGCCGTCGGCGTCACGACACGGCGAAATACCTGCGCGACCTCATCGTCTTCATCGTAAGCCCGCGCCAGCCGCATCGTCAGTACCGTGGCCGCTTCCGACTCCACGGCGAGATCGGCCAGCACATTCGTCATCAGCGGCTGATCGATCAGCTTTTTCTGAAAGGCCGCGCGATAGCGCGCATGGTGCGTCGCCTGCGCCAGGGCTTGCCGCATCAGCGACGACGAACCGATGCAGCAATCGAGCCGCGTGTAGCCGGCCATCTCGATGATGGTCGGAATGCCGCGGCCTTCCTCCCCGATCAACTGCGCGAAGGCGCCATGAAATTCGACCTCGCTCGAGGCGTTGGACTTGTTGCCGACTTTGTCCTTGAGCCGATTGATGTGGATGGCGTTGCGCTCGCCATCCGGCGTCCAGCGCGGCAGCAGAAAACAAGACAAGCCTTTCGGCGATTGCGCGAGCACGAGAAAACCGTCGCACATCGGCGCCGACATAAACCATTTGTGGCCGTGCAGGCGAAAGCTGCCGTCACCCGTGGGCTCGGCGCGCGTCACATTGGCACGCAGATCCGAGCCGCCCTGGTTCTCGGTCATCGCCATGCCGACCAGAGCGCCGGTCTTTTGCGGGATCGGGATGAAACGCGGATCGTAATTTGCCGCGTAAATCTTCGGCAGCCAGTCCTTCGCGACGTCCGGCGATTGACGCAACGTCGGCACAGAGCCGTAAGTCATCGCGATCGGGCAATAAACGCCGCTCTCGATCTGATTGAGCATGTAGTTGCCGGCAGCGCGCGTGACATGCGCGCCGGGCTTGGGGCTCGCCCACGGGCTCGAATGCAGCCCGGCCTTGAGTGCCATATCGAGCAGTGCGTGCCAAGCGGGATGGAATTCGACTTCATCCAGACGATGACCATAGCGGTCGAAGGTCTTGAGCTGCGGCGGATTACGGTTGGCGGCAAAGCCAAGCGCTATGGTCTCGGCTTCGCCGAGCTTGCGCCCGAGCGTACCAAGTTCGGCCGCCGCCCACTCCGCACCTTCGCGTTTTACCGCCTCGCGCAGCACCATGTCGCTGCCGAGAAGATCATAGGATTCAAGTGGCGGCGGCTGGTTGCTGACCTCGAACATGAATCGAGCCTCCGGCGGTTAGCCGGAAACTTACGGGAACAGCGCGACCTGGTCGATGCCCATGGTCTCGGCGTAGCCCATGACCAGGTTCATGTTCTGGATAGCCTGGCCGGAAGCACCCTTCACCAGATTGTCGAGCGTCGAGATGATGATCGCCCGGCCTTCGATGCGGTCCTTGGTGACGCCGATGAAGGTCATATTGGAGCCGCGCACATGCCGGCTGTGCGGCAGTTCGCCAAACGGCAGAACGTGAACGAAGGGCTCCTTCGCGTAGAACTTTAAAAGTATCTCGTGAAGTTCCTGCGGTGTCCGGCCCCGTTTGCCCCGCACATAGATGGTCGAAAAGATGCCCCGGTTCGTCGGCAGCAGATGCGGCGTGAAGGACACCGTCACGTCTCGCCCGGCGGCGAGCGAGAACTCCTGATCGAGCTCAGCCATGTGCCGGTGATGGCCGACGCCGTAGGCGTTGAAGCCTTCCGACACTTCCGAGAACAGCAAGGCTTCCTTGGCGGCCCTGCCCGCGCCTGTCGTGCCGGACTTGGCATCGATGACGATCTCGTCGAGGTCGATGGCCTTGTTC
>DASYCM010000263.1:0-6794 GCA_036500165.1 Pseudolabrys sp. | reverse complement strand
GGGCTGGTTCGTCACCGAGATCAACGACGCATATCTCGAAAGCGAAGCGGGAATCGCGTTGAAACGCGAGATTCCGATGGGCCGCTTTGGCAACACCGGCGATCTCGACGGCGCGCTGCTGCTGCTCGTGTCCGATGCGGGTGCTTATATGGCGGGCGCGACGATTGTCGTTGACGGCGGCCAGTCGGTGCAGATCAAAGGGTAGGAAACCATGGACTTCACACTCTCGCCCGAGATCGAAGCGCTGCGGCTCAAGACACGCGCCTTCATCGAAGAACACGTATTGCCGCTCGAAGCCGATCCGGTGAATTTTTCCGAACACGAGAACATTCCCGAGGACCGGCTCAAACTCGTGCGCGCCAAGGCGAAGAAGATCGGCCTCTGGGCGCCCCAGTCGCCGAAGGAATATGGCGGCATGGACCTGCCGATGGTTGCTTGGGCCGCGATCTACGAGGAAGCTGCGCGCTCTTTGTTCGGCCCGCTCGCCATCAACTGCATGGCGCCCGACGACGGCAACATGAACATCCTGAAGCTGGTCGGTACGCAGCAGCAGAAAGACAAATGGCTCAAGCCGCTCGTCGATGGTGATGTGCGTTCGGCTTTCGCCATGACCGAACCTTCGCCCGGCGGCGGTTCCGATCCGACCATGATCCGCACCAAGGCGGAGAAGCACGGCAACAAATACGTCATCGCCGGCCGCAAGTGGTTCATCACCGGCGCGGACGGTGCGGCGCATTTCATCGTTGTGGCGCGCACCAGTGATGACAAACGGCGCGGCCTCACGGCGTTCCTGTTTCACAAGGATCAGCCGGGTTGGCGCATCGTGCGCCGTATCGGCATTCTCGGGCCGGAAGAACACGGCGGCCATTGCGAGCTGGAATTCACCGGCCTCGAAGTGCCGGAAGAAAACGTGCTGATGGGCGAGGGCGACGCCGTCAAGTTGATGCAGATGCGGCTCGGCCCCGCGCGCCTGACGCATTGTATGCGCTGGACCGGCTGGGCCAAGCGCTGTCTCGAAATCGCGCAGGAATATGTCAACCGGCGCGAAGGTTTCGGCATCAAGCTCGCGGACCGCGAGAGCGTGCAGATCAAGCTCGGCGAGGTGGCGCAGCAGATCCAGATCAGCCGTTTGCTGACGATGCACGCCGCCTGGATGCTCGATCAGGGCGGCCGCGCCCGCAAGGAAGTGTCGATGGCCAAGGTCCATGTCGCCGACACGCTGCACAAGGCGGCCGACGTCGCGATCCAGCTTCAGGGCGCGCGCGGTTTCTCCAAGGACACGGTGGTCGAGTGGATCTACCGCGCAGCGCGTTCGGCGCGGCTGGTCGATGGTGCTTCCGAGGTGCACATGATGGTGCTCGCGAAATTCATGCGCGAGGAAGGCCGCGACTTCTGGCAGTGGGGTCCGGGCGAGGGGCGGAGGAACGACAAGTAGCCCGCGCGTTCACCCTGTGAAATTCAGGATGCTTGGCGGCCGCACGGCACGCCGATATAGAGAGCCGCGTTCATTCGAAAGCGAGTTCTCATGACCAAGGCAGCCGACAAGCCAATCCAGATCCGCATGGGCGGCTATGGCCCCGCCACCACCGGTTTCAGCAAGTCGCTTAAATTCATCGGCGACAAACTGGAGGCGCAGTTCGGCGATCGCGTCGACATCAAGTACGTCTGGAACATCATGGACCTCGGCTTCAAGGGCGAGGACATCCTGTGGCTGGTCGAGCACGGTCTGCTCACACTTGGTTATCAGTCGTCGAGCTATCTGACCGATCGCGTGCCGGAGCTCGGTTTTGTCGATCTGCCGTTTTTGTTTGCCAACAACACGCAAGCCCGCGCCGCGATGGACGGCGAACTGGGTGCGTATCTCGCGCGAAAGATCGAGGATCGCGTCAATTACCGCATCCTCGGCTGGTTCGAGAACGGCTTCCGCCACATCTCCAACAAGCTGCGGCCGATCCATCTGCCGGCCGACATGAAAGACATGAAGATCCGCGTGCTGCCGAGCGAGATCCAGCGCCGCACGTTCGAATTGCTTGGTGCTAACGCCATGCGCATGGATTTGAGCGAAGCGATCAAGATGGTGGTCGAAGGCACGCTCGACGCGCAGGAGAACCCGCTCGCCAACACGGTCACTTATGGTGTGCACAAGTTCCACAAGTATCACACGCTGACGTCGCACTTTTATATTTCGCGGCCGATCTTCTTCCATCGCGACTCGGTCGACTCGTGGCCGGCCGATTTGCAGGAAGCTATGCAGAAGGCGGTGACGGAAGCCGTCGCGTTCCAGCGCAAGCTTGCGGTCGAGGAGCACGAGCAGTCGCTCAAGGCGATTTTGGACGCCGGCTGCGAAGTCGCGGAACTTACCGCGTCAGAACACAAGGCATTTGCCGATGCAGTTCAGCCGCTCCTGGACGACGCCAAGAGGATGTATCCGGCGGAAATGTTCAAAATGGTGCCAAAATCGTAACAGGCAATATGGTTTCCGCGCGCTTAACCAAAGCAATCGTCGGGTCCGGTTTACACCGCTGAAACCTGTCTCCTGTATCCGTCGGGGATGACCCTCTATCGTCCCATCGCGCTTGGCATTCGTGGTCTGTGCAAGGCTTACGACCGCCCGGCCGTCGATCATCTCGATCTCACCATTTACGGCGGCGAATTTTATTCGCTGCTGGGGCCGAACGGTGCCGGCAAGACGACGACCTTGCGCGTGGTCGCCGGATTACTGAAGCCCGACGCCGGTTCGATCGCGATCGACGGCATCGATGCTCTCGCTGATCCGGTCGCGGCAAAGCAGATCACGGCGTGGCTGTCCGACGAGCCGATGATCTACGACAAACTGACGCCGTTCGAATATCTCGAATTCGTCGCGGGTCTCTGGCGCATCGATGCGAAGGACGCCGAGCGCAGCGCCACCGAGCTTACCGAGTGGCTTGGCCTCAGCCCGCACGCGCATGAGCGCTGCGAAGGCTTCTCCAAGGGCATGCGGCAGAAGGTGGCGCTCGCGGGCGCGCTGGTGCACGACCCGAAGGTGATCATTCTCGACGAGCCGTTGACCGGCCTCGATGCCGGCTCGGCGCGACAGGTGAAGAACGTGCTCAAGGAGCGCGTGCGCGCCGGCGGTACCGTCATCATGACGACGCATATTCTGGAAGTTGCCGAACGCATGGCCGATCGCATCGGCGTGATCGCGCATGGCCGCCTGATTGCCGAAGGCACGCTCGACGAATTGCGCCGTCAGACGGGCCAAACGGCCACCAGCCTCGAAGACACATTCCTGACGCTGGTTGCCGAAACTGTGCCGGTTGCCGCCGAGTGATCCAACCCGCCACATTGACGTGGCTTGCCGGCCACGAGTTGCGCCTGAGTTGGCGCGACTGGGTTTCGCTGATGACGGCGGGCCGCCGTCACCGCACGCGCACCGTCGCTATCGCGCTAGTCTTGTTTGCCGCACTTATGCACCTCATCGCCTGGTCGATGGTGGGACGCTACGCGGATGTTACCGCCGATAAGTCGACATTGGTGATCGTCACCGGCAGCATGCTGCTGTCGTGGTCGCTGCTGTTGTCGCAGGCCATGGAGTCGGTCACACGCGCTTTCTACACGCGCTCCGATCTCGATTTGATTTTGGCTTCACCGGTGAGTCCGCGCAAAGTCTTTTCTATCCGCATCGGTCGCATCGCCGGCTCAGTGGCGCTGATCGCGATGCTGCTGGCGTCGCCCTTTATCAACATTTTGACCTTCTTTGGCGGTGCGCACTGGCTTGCCGCATACGGCGTGGTCGCGGCGATGGGCGCTGTGGCCGCGGCTTTTGCCGTGGCGCTGACCATCGCGCTGATCCGTACCATCGGCCCCAAGCGAACGCGGCTGATCGCGCAGATCGTTGCCGCGGTGATCGGCGCGGCCTTCGTCATCGGCTTGCAGGTGGCGGCGATCCTTTCGACGGGCAGCCTGTCGCGCTTCGCGCCGTTGCAGTCGGAAACGGTCATGACGCATGCGCCCAGCGCCGATAGCGCGCTCTGGCTCCCGGCCCGAGCTGTGATGGGCGATCTAGCCGCGCTGGCCGTGGTCGCAGGCGTCAGCCTGATCTTGCTCGCCGCGTCGATTTTGATCTTTGCCGGAAATTTCGGCGAACACGCCACAGCGGCCTCCGGCGTTTCCAGCGCCGTGGTGCGCCAACGTCCGGTGCGCGGCTTCCGCCGCCGTTCGCCGGGCAGCGTGCTGCGCCACAAGGAATGGACGCTGCTGCTGCGCGATCCCTGGCTGATATCGCAGACCTTGATGCAGATTCTCTATCTGCTGCCGCCTGCGCTGATGTTGTGGATCAGCTTCCGCGAGGGTGGCGGCGCGCTGATTGTGCTGATCCCGGTCGTCGTCATGGCGGCCGGTCAGCTTTCCGGCGGCCTCGCCTGGCTTTCCATCTCCGGCGAGGACGCGCCGGATCTTGTCGCCACCGCGCCGGTGATGGCGCGTCGCATCACTATCGCCAAAGTCGAAGCGGTGCTCGGCGCCGTCGCCATTATCTTCGCGCCGCTGGTTATCGCGCTTACTTTTGCGTCACTATTTTCCGCTTTGATCTGTGGCCTGGGTATACTGATCGCGGCGGCCGCGGCGACCTACATCCAATTGTGTTTCCGGGTGCAGGCGCGGCGCAGCCAATTTCGCCGCCGCCAGACGTCGTCGCGCATCGCGACGTTCGCCGAAGCTCTTTCTTCGATTGGCTGGGCGGCGACGTCGGCGCTTGCCGCCAGCGGCAGCTTCCTCGCGCTGTTCCCGGCAGTGATGGCGCTCGGCATTCTCGCCGGCGTACGCGTGATCGCGCCGCGCGCATGATCCCGAAAAGTGGACGCCGGTTTTCGGATCATATCATGCGCAATTAGATAATTGCTTGAATCTTAAGCGTAAGCGGCGCGGTTCCGCCAGCGCAGCACCAGCCAGCCGATCAGAACGATGTTGAGAAGGTTGCTGCCGACACCGACCGCAAAGGCCGGGGCGTAATAGCCGTAATAATCGTACAGCAGTCCAGCGAGCCAGCCGCCGAAGGCCATGCCCACCCCGGTTGACAACAGCAGCGTCGGAATACGCCACGATGCTTCGGATGGCGGGAACAGTTCGCGTGCCGCTAGCACGTAAGCGGGGATGATGCCTGCAAAGCCGAGACCAAAAGCCGCCGATACGGTGAAGAGTCCGGCCTCGTTCTGCGTGAACAGGAACGCCGTCATCGCAAGCGCCTGCCAGGCCGAACCGATCAGGATGGTCGTCAGTCCGCCGATCTTGTCGGAGATCACGCCCCAAATCTGGCGGCTCAGGAACGCCGTGCCGAGCAACGTCGACAGCATCAATGCGCTCATCGTCCGGCTGATGCCAAGGTCATTGCAGAACGCGACGAGATGGCCTTGCGGCATGGACATTGGGATGCAGCACAGCAACGGCGCGACACACATCAGCACGAACATGGTGTTCGACGACAGTCCGAGCACGCGCGGCTTCGCGGCGCCCTTTGTCGTGGCGGCGGGGTGAACGACTTCCGGCGGATGGCTGAAATAGATCAAAGCCAATGGCACGATAACAATGATGACGGCCGCGCCGTACCACAGCATCGCCTCGCGCCAGCCGTAGGTACCGATGACGCGCTCGAAAACCGGCGGCCAGATAGCGCCGGCGAGATAGCTGCCGCTCGAGATCAGCGCCAGCGCCGAGCCGCGCCGTTTGTCGAACCAGCGGCTGATATAGATGTAGAGTGGCGCGTTGATGCCGGACAGTCCGATCAGACCGATGAACAGGCCGTGACCGATCCACAGCGGCCAATGTGCTCCGAGCGTCGAGATCGCAAGGCCGAGCCCGATCATCAGCGCGCCGAAGATCACGGTCCAGCGGGTGCCGACCTTGTCGGCGATGCGGCCCATAACAATGCCGCCGATACCCGAGCCAAGCCAAGCCAGCGAACTCGCCAGCGCCGGAATAGAGCGCGCGCCCTCGACCTCCGCGGCGATGTCCTTGAGGCCGACGGCGGTGATCCATGCCGAGCCAAAAGCCATCAGTAGCGTGACGAGCGCCGCCATGGCGACGGTCCAGGACTGTTTTGTCTCGATGGAAACGATAGGGGATTGCAACATAAGGAAGAAAAATCCAGCTTGGCGCGTCCTTGTATAGACCGCACAAAATTTGACCACCCACGTAAACGCGGGTGGCCTATCCTCTTTATTCTCTGCTGCAGTGCGCCAAAGTGCGCGAAATCTGTCCGTGCAGAAGTCCCTGGATGGATAACGAAATTGACCACAGGCCTTTGTGGTGTCGGCCTTTATTCGGTTTCAGCCGCTTTGCGTCCGGTGTTCCGACCCTATATGAGAAGAATGGGGCGTCGCTGAAATCTGCTGCGTTGCACAGGCCCTCAAGGTCATCCGATGACGCTTCGACCCGTCAGCCTCGACGATAAATACGACCTGAACCAGTCGCATGTGCTTGTGACCGGCTATCAGGCATTGATCCGCGCCGTTCTGATGCAGAAAGCGCGCGACCGGCAGGCGGGCCTGAACACCGCGGGCTATCTTACCGGCTATCGCGGCTCGCCGCTCGGCGGCCTCGACCAGCAATTCATGCGCGCGGGCCACCATCTCGCCGCCGCCGACGTCAAATTCCAGCCCGGCATCAACGAAGAACTGGCCGCGACCGCGCTCTGGGGCACCCAGCAGGCCGAATTGCGTGGCGAGGGCAAGTTCGATGGCGTTTTCGGCATGTGGTACGGCAAGGGGCCGGGCGTCGACCGGGCCGGCGACGTCTTTCGCCATGCCAATTTCGCC
>DASYCM010000262.1:0-3803 GCA_036500165.1 Pseudolabrys sp. | reverse complement strand
GAAGCTCAAGCCGCAGGAATATCAGGGCGGCAGTTCGTCAGTGTCGAACCTCGGCATGTACGGCATCAAGGACTTCACCGCGGTGATCAATCCGCCGCAGTCGTCGATCCTCGCGGTCGGCACCGGTGAGGAACGCGCCGTCGTGCGCAACGGCGTCATCGTGCCGGCGACGATCATGAGTGTGACGCTGTCGTGCGATCACCGCGCCATCGACGGCGCGCTCGGCGCCGAACTCATCACGGCGTTCAAGAAGTTGATCGAAAATCCGGTGATGATGGTGGTGTGACGCGCGTCGCACCTGCGTCACCAAACAAAAAGGCCGGGACAACGCCCGGCCTTTCGCTTTTTTCGACGTCTATGCGAACTACGACGCCTTCGCCGTGCCTTCCGGCTTGAGCCCGCGCTTCTTGAACACTTCCGCGGCTTCCGGCGTGTGCAGGAACTTGATCAGTGCGTTCGCTGCATCGGCTTGCTTGGTGCCCGCGCCCGGACCGGCGGCATAGGTCGTGATGTTGTTGACGTCCGCCGGCAGCGGCCCGACCATGTCGACGCCCGACACAGCCATCACTTCCGGCTCCTGCTGGATCGCCAGTTCGGCTTCGCCGCTGGCTGCCAGAACGCCGGCATTGCCGCTTGGCGGCGGGTAGTGGGTCTTGCCCTTCAACTGGTCGGCAATGCCCATGCGTTCGATCAGCTTGGCGAAGTAGACGCCGCTGGCGCCGCCATGCTCCGGGTTCGAATAGGAAATGCTCTTCGCCTTGAGCAGCGCCGCCTTGAATGCATCCGAGGTCGAAATGTCCGGCTTCGGCGCGCCTTTTTTGACCACGACCGCCATGCCGGAGGAGGCAAATATGGCGTCGGCGCCTTCAGTCGCCTTCTTCTCTTTGACCATGGCGTCGAGACCCTGCTTGGTCAGAACCATCAGGTCGGCGGTTTCACCGCCCTGGATGCGCTTGACCAGCACGGCCGCGGTCGCCCAAGTGATATTGAGCTTGTGGCCCGAAGCCTTTTCGAATTTCGGCGTCAATTCTTCCAGCGCCACCTGCACGCCGATGGTGCTGAAGACCTTGACCTCCGAGGCATTGGCGAAAGCAATATTCGTCGCCAGAAATGCGGTAACAGCCGCGACGCGGCTAAATGTCCTGCTCATGACGTCTCCCCGAGGTTTAGCTTTATCGTTGGGTCGAATTAGACCCCCCAAATCGCGGTCCGTCCAGCGACCTTGTGATCGGGGTGCGGCTTGATTGCCGGAGGCCCATATGGGAGACGGGAGCGGCAACAAGCGACCCGTCAGGTGGAGACTTTTAGTGGCCGATACCAATTTCGACGTCGTTATCATCGGCTCCGGCCCTGGCGGTTATGTCACCGCCATTCGCGCCGCGCAGCTCGGCTTCAAGACCGCGATTGTCGAGAAGGCCTATCTCGGTGGCATCTGCAACAACTGGGGCTGCATTCCGACCAAGGCGCTGCTGCGTTCGGCGGAAATCTACCACGCCATGCTGCACGCCAAGGACTACGGACTTTCTGCCGACAACGTGTCGTTCGACCCGAAAGCGGTGATCGCGCGCTCGCGTGGCGTCGTGAAACGCCTCAATGGCGGCGTCGAATTCCTGATGAAGAAAAACAAGATCACCATCATCTGGGGCGAGGCGACGCTGGATGCGCCGGGCAAGTTTACGGTGAAGAAGTCGCAGGCCGAAGCGCCGAAGGGTGCGCTCGGCGAGGGTAGCTATCAGGCCAAACACATCATCGTCGCCACCGGTGCGCGGCCGCGCGCGCTGCCGGGCCTCGAGCCCGACAAGAAACTGGTCTGGACTTATTTTGAAGCGATGAACCCGGACAAGTTTCCGAAGTCGCTCCTCGTCGCCGGCTCCGGCGCCATCGGCATCGAGTTCGCGTCGTTCTACAAGACGATGGGCGTAGATGTGACGGTCGTCGAAGTGCTGCCGCAGATTCTGCCTGTCGAAGATGCCGAGATTGCCGCCTTTGCCCGCAAGCAGTTCGAGAAGCAGGGCATCAAGATCATGAGCGGCGCGAAGGTGACCAAACTCGACAAGCAGACCGACAGCGTCACCGCGACGATCGAGGCGGATGGCAAGAGCCAGCAGATCACCGTCGATCGCGTGATCTCGGCCGTCGGCGTCGTCGGCAACATCGAAAATCTCGGGCTGGAAAAGCTTGGCATCAAGACCGACCGCGGTTGCATCGTTATCGATCCGTACTGCAAGACCAACGTGCCGGGCGTCTATGCGATTGGTGACGTCGCCGGCCCGCCGATGCTGGCGCACAAGGCCGAGCATGAAGGCGTGATCTGCGTCGAGAAGATCAAGGGCATGAGTCCGCACCCGATGGACAAGACATTGATTCCGGGCTGCACCTATTGCCATCCGCAGATCGCCTCTGTCGGCCTGACCGAGGCGAAGGCGAAAGAGGGTGGGCGTGAAATCCGCGTCGGCCGTTTCCCGTTTGTCGGCAACGGCAAGGCCATCGCACAAGGCGAGGACCAGGGCATGGTCAAGGTCATCTTCGACAAAAAGACCGGCCAGTTGCTCGGCGCGCACCTCGTCGGCGCTGAAGTCACCGAACTGGTGCAAGGCTTTGTGGTCGCGATGAACCTCGAGACCACGGAAGAAGAATTAATGCACACCATCTTCCCGCATCCGACCATCTCGGAAACGATGAAGGAAGCGGTGCTCGATGCCTACGGGCAAGCGTTGAATATGTAACGAGTTGTGCGGACGACAACAATTTTTGGGAGGTCGGTATGGCGAAGTTCGATAGCATCCTCGGCACGATCGGCAAGACGCCTGTCGTGCGCATCAACAAGCTGGGACCGAAGGGCATCAACCTCTTCGTCAAGATCGAGGCATTCAATCCCCTTGGCTCGGTGAAGGACCGCCTTGCGCTCGGCGTCATTGAGGCGGCGGAGAAGTCTGGCGAACTCAAGCCCGGCATGACCGTCGTCGAAGCGACGTCTGGCAACACCGGCATCGGCCTTGCTATGGTCTGTGCCGCCAAGGGTTATCCGCTGGTCGTCACCATGGCGGAAACCTTCAGCGTCGAACGCCGCAAGCTGATGCGCTTCCTCGGCGCCAAAGTGGTGCTCACGCCCGCCGCCGGCCGCGGTTTCGGTATGGTCGCGAAGGCGACCGAACTCGCCAAGACGCATGGCTGGTTCCTGACACGCCAGTTTGAAAACGAGGCCAACCCGGCCATCCATGCCCGCACGACCGCGCGCGAAATCGTCGACGACTTCAAGGGCGACAAGCTCGACTACTGGGTGACCGGCTTCGGCACCGGCGGCACGCTCAACGGCGTGTCCCGCGTGCTGTCGAAGGAAATGCCCAACACCAAGATCGTGGTCTGCGAGCCGGCCGACGCGCCGATGCTCTCGACCAAGTCGCCGCAAGAGCGCAATGCCGACGGCTCGCCGGCCGCGCCGAACGCAGCCTTCAAGCCGCATCCGATGCAGGGGTGGTCGCCCGACTTCATTCCGAAGATCACGGCCGAGGCGGTCGACACCGGCGTTATCAGCGAGATCGTGACCGTTGTCGGCCCCGACGCCATGAAGTGCGCGAAGGATCTGGCTCAGAAGGAAGGCATTTTCGTCGGCATCACCGCGGGCGCGACCTTCGCGGCTGCGCTCAAGATCGCGGAGAAAGCGGCGCCGGGCTCAACCATTCTGGCGATGCTGCCCGATACCGGCGAGCGCTATCTCTCGACGCCATTGTTCGGCGATGTCAGCGCGGACATGAACGAGGACGAGACCAAAATCTCGCAGTCAACGCCGAGCCATCAGATGC
>DASYCM010000261.1:0-2167 GCA_036500165.1 Pseudolabrys sp. | reverse complement strand
TTACGACCGTACCGGTCGATCTCAATCACGATCTCGAGGCCGCGCTCGATGGGGCGGTGGACCTGGTCACGACCTCGGCGCTCCTCGATCTCGTCTCCGCGCCGTGGCTGGAGCGCCTTGCGTTCGAGGCACTAGCGCGTTCGATCCCGGTTTACGCCGCGCTCAGTTACGATGGCCGTATCGAGATGGCTCCCGCGCACAAGACTGACGCCGCCATTGTCGCCGCGGTCAACAGACATCAGCACAATGACAAAGGTTTCGGTCCCGCGCTTGGCCCCGACGCGGCAAAGGCGGCCATCGCGCAGTTCGAGAAACTCGGCTGCGTTGTGGTTCACGGTGAGGCCGACTGGGTCGCAGGACCTAAAGACCGGGAATTTCAGAACGAGATTTTTTCAGGCTGGGCCAGCGCCGCGCGTGAAACAGGCGACGTCGAGCTGAGCGATATCGTCGAATGGCTCACGTTCCGCCGCGATCAGGTCACGGCGGGAAAGTCATCGCTGCGTGTCGGTCACGTCGATATGTTCGCACGTCCGGGCAGGCGCTGAGCCGACAGATCGATATCGAATAGTGTGTCGCTGTCGAGGTTAAATGTCCGCATCGGCGGGCGTAGCGCCTGATCGCAGCGCTCGATTGGCGGCAATACGAAGCCGGGCCGGCCGCTGCCGAGGATCATCGGCGCTATCATCACGTGCAGCCGGTCGAGACAGCCGGCGGTTAGAAAGCGCGATACCGTTTCCGCACCACCTTCGATCAGGATGCGCCGTAGACCGCGCGCCGCGAGCGCCGCGAGAACATCGTGCGGCGCAATGCGCCCGTCGGGGGCGGGCAGGGCGACGACATCCACACCGTCCGGTGGTATGCAGAGCGTGTTTTCCGCCATTACCAGCAGGCGGCGTACTCCGTCACCGCCGAATACCTTGGCGCAGGCCGTCAGCCGCCCCTTCGGATCAAGCACGACGCGCGCAGGCTGTGGCCCCTCGCATTGCCGCACCGTCAGTTGCGGATTGTCCGCAATGGCGGTGCCGACGCCGATCACGACGGCGTCGACCAGCGACCGCAAGCGATGCAAATGCAGGATGCCCGCCGGGCCGTTGATGTAGTGAGAGTGCCCGTTCTCGGTCGCGATTCGGCCGTCGAGCGACTGGCCGATCTGGCCAATGACCATCGCGCCGTCGGCACCGCGCAATGGCCCAAATAGGTCCGCCCAAGGCTGGGCCAAAGCCTGGGCCGGGTCGCGAAACGCCGTCACGAATTTCGCCCAGGACTGGTTGTCCGCTGTCGTCATAGACCCCATCTCATGTCTATTAGGCTCGCATAAAACTATCGGTTTTGCGACCGAAATGGCCTTCTTGGAATGGTTTTGGGGGCTGCGGTGTTCTACAATCGGGGCCCGAGGCAAACGCGCCACGGGAGACGTGCCGGGAAGTTATGCAATGAGTGCGGTGGAGAATATGTCGGCTCTGTTCGGTTCCAAAGGGCAGGCCGGGGTCAATCGTGGTGTGGCCGAATTTTTCGCGCGCCGGCCGGTGCTGGTCACGGGCGGCGGCGAGACGCTGCTTGCTTTGCCGGTCGAAGGTCTTGACGCACAGCGGCTCGCCGAATTCACGGCGCTCTGCGCACCCGCGATGCCGCGCCTTGTCATTACCGCGCGCCGCGCACATGCGCTCAACATTGGCGCGCAGACGCCCGTGGCGTTGTCGCTGGATCGTCTTGATGTGTCCTCGATCTTGTCGCTGGTGACCGATATCGACGTCGATTGCAACGTGGATGCAAAGCCGGCGGGTGCCGCCGCAAGTGCGGCTGTTGCGCTGGTGAAATTGTCGCTAGGTCTACCGGCCGTGCTGGTGGCCAATGTCGCGCCTTCTGTCGCCGCCGCGCACAATATCGTCACCGTCGAAGCCGACGCTGTTGCCCATTTCGGCGACGAAGCGATACGCGCGTTGAGGATTGCGAGCAGCGCCGACGTGCCGCTCGACTCAAGCCGCAATGCGAAGTTCGTGGTTTTCCGCGATGCGCTCGGCGCAAGTCAGACGGCGATCATTGTCGGCAAGCCTGATATGTCGAAGCCTGTGCTGGTGCGCCTGCATTCGGCCTGTCTCACCGGCGACGTGTTCGGCTCGCGGCGCTGCGATTGTGGCGATCAGCTCAATCTCGCGATCAAGCGCAT
>DASYCM010000260.1:0-3405 GCA_036500165.1 Pseudolabrys sp. | reverse complement strand
GAAGCCCAGGACCCTCCATTGCCGGCGCGCAAGCTAACGCCGCCAAGGTCGATCCATGCCCGATAAAGTCCGTATCGCGATTGATGCCATGGGCGGCGACCATGGGGCATCGGTGCTGCTCCCAGGCGCCGAAATCTCGCTGATCAGGCATCCCGACATCGAATATTTGCTGTTCGGTAACAGCGAACTCGTCGAGCCGCTGCTCGACAAGATGCCGGTGCTGAAGGCCAAGTCGAAATTCATCCATACCGAAGTCTCAATCCGGATGGACGACAAGCCGAGCCAGGCGCTGCGCTATGGCCGCTGGAAGTCGTCAATGTGGCTAGCGCTCGATGCAGTGAAAAAAGGCGAGGCCGATGTCGCGGTCTCGGCCGGCAATACCGGCGCACTGATGGCGATGTCGCGTTTTAATCTCAAAATGATCGAGGGTATCGATCGTCCGGCGATTGCGGCGATTTGGCCGACCCTCAAGGGTGAGAGCGTCGTGCTGGATGTCGGCGCGTCGATCGGCGCCGATGCCGCTCACCTCATTAATCTCGCCGCCATGGGTAGCTCGATGGCGCGCGTGCTGTTCGATATCGAGAAGCCGACCGTCGGCTTGCTCAATATCGGTGTCGAAGAAGTCAAAGGTCTCGAAGAAGTCCGCGAAGCCGGTCAGATGTTGCGCGAGGGCCAATTTCCGTATTTCGACTATCAAGGCTTCGTCGAGGGTGACGACATTGGCAAGGGCGTGGTCGACGTCGTTGTTACCGAAGGCTTCGCCGGCAATATCGCGTTGAAAACTGCCGAAGGCACTGCGCGCCAGTTCGGCCAATATCTCCGTTCGGGGATGAATCGAACTTTGATGACACGGCTGGGTTATCTCCTGGCGCGGCGCGCGTTCCAGACGCTGCGAGAAAAGATGGATCCGAAAAAGGCGAATGGCGGCGTGTTTCTTGGATTAAATGGCATCGTCATTAAAAGCCACGGCGGCGCCGATTCCGAGGGTTTTGCTTCCGCTATCGACTTGGGTTTTGACATGGTTCGTTATGAGCTTCTCGCCAAGATCGGCCAATCGCTGGCGCGCGACCGCGCCGCAACGCAGACTGCGCTGATGGCGAGCGGAGCGGCCTCGTGAGCCAGTTACGTTCGGTCGTTCTCGGCTGCGGCAGCTATCTGCCTACGCGTATTCTCAGCAACGACGAGCTGGCGCGTTCGGTGGAAACCACCGACGAGTGGATCGTGCAGCGCACTGGCATTCGCGAACGTCATATTGCCGCGCCGGGCGAACTGACGTCGGACCTGGCGCTGGCGGCGGCGAAAGCCGCGCTCGCCAATGCGCATGTCGAAGCGAGTTCCATCGATCTCATTATTCTCGGGACGTCGACGCCGGATCAGACCTTCCCAGCTACCGCGGTGACGGTGCAGGCTGGCCTCGGTATCACGACAGGCGCCGCTTTCGATCTGCAAGCGGTCTGCTCGGGTTTCGTCTATGCCCTGTCAGTCGCCGACTCCATGCTGCGCTCCGGCGCGGCCAAGCGCGCGCTGGTCATCGGCGCCGAGACCTTCTCACGTATCCTCGACTGGAATGATCGCACCACCTGCGTGCTATTCGGCGACGGTGCCGGTGCCTGGGTGCTGGAGGCACAGGAGCAGCCTGGCACAGTCGCCGACCGCGGCATCCTCACGACGCATCTGCGGTCGGACGGCCGCCATCGTGCCAAGCTCTATGTCGACGGTGGCGTGTCATCGACCCAGACCGTCGGCCACCTGCGCATGGAGGGCCGCGAGGTCTTCAAACACGCGGTGGCGATGATCACCGACGTCATTACCGACGCCTTCAATGCCACGGGCTATACGGCGGCCGACATCGACTGGTTCGTGCCGCATCAAGCCAATAAACGCATCATCGACGGTTCGGCGCACAAGCTGGGCATCGCGCCGGAGAAGGTCGTGATGACCGTCGACCGGCACGGCAACACCTCGGCGGCCTCGATCCCACTGGCTTTGGCCGACGCCGTCGCCGATCGCCGCATCAAGCGCGGAAACCTCATTTTGCTGGAGGCCATGGGTGGCGGCTTTACCTGGGGCTCGGTCCTTCTGCGCTGGTAAGCGCTTACTGTACCGTATAGTGGGTCAAATCTGCGTTCCGGGTACTGTTATCAGCCGGCTGCAGGTTCCTTTCCCCCAAAACAGATTTCATAAATATAAATCACCCCGTTGACCGAGCCCCTCTCTTGCTAATACCGTCGATAATTCAGTATCTTCGCCGGGGGCAGGGCAGGCGATGAGTGGCAAAACAGTTACCCGAGCGGATTTGTGTGAGGCGGTCTATCAAAAGGTAGGCCTGTCCCGCACGGAATCTGCATCGCTTGTGGAGTTGGTGCTCAAGGAGATCACTGACTGCTTGGAGCGTGGCGAAACGGTGAAACTATCGTCTTTTGGCTCGTTTGTGGTGCGTAAAAAGGGCCAACGGATTGGGCGTAACCCCAAGACCGGTAAGGAAGTCCCGATTTCCCCGCGCCGGGTCATGGTGTTCAAGCCCTCTGCCATCCTTAAGCAGCGTATCAACGGCCAGGAAGTCGCCGACGAGCCCGAGCACGCTTAAAACCGCTGCAGCGTCTGTTATTTATAAAAGCGTTTTAGTGTCATCAGGAGTGAGCCCGCTTTGGATAACAAGGCGCCGGACGCATTTCGGACTATCAGTGAAGTGGCAGACGAGCTCGATCTGCCGCAGCACGTGTTGCGCTTTTGGGAAAGCCGCTTCCGCGAAATCAAGCCGATGAAGCGTGGCGGCGGACGGCGCTACTACCGCCCGGACGACGTCGAATTACTCCGTGGCATCCGTCATCTTCTGTACGGGGAGGGCTACACTATCCGTGGTGTGCAACGGATTTTGCGCGAGCAGGGCGTCAAGTTCGCGCAACAGGTGTGGATGGAAGGCGCGGCGCAACCGCCGCACGGCGCGAGCGATGAGGAAGACCTCGTCGAAGAGACGATTGACGACGAAACCGCGACGCTCGAGGAAACCGGTGGTTTGCGCCGCCGGTTTGCCTCGCTGATCGGCCGCGACCTGGCCGACCGTCACGATGACGCCGAGATGCGGCGCGATCCGCCGCTTTCCAGTGCTCCGGCGCCCCGCATTGAGCCTGGTGACCGCATCCTGCAATCACCGCACCCTGTGCAGCAACCGGCGCCGTCTGTCGAAACGCCGCCACAGATGCCGCCGCTTGATATGGCGCCGCCGGCGCCGCGGCCAGCACCCGCGCTCACGGGTCTCGCCCGCGACGACCTGCACAAGCTGCATGCCGTGCTGCATGAGCTAGCCGAGTGCCGCAAGTTGATCGATGCTGCGATGCTGTCGTCGGAATAATCGCCGCTGTTCGGTTTTTTTGAGCTGGAAGACGGTAGCGGCACACCAACCAT
>DASYCM010000259.1:0-8269 GCA_036500165.1 Pseudolabrys sp. | reverse complement strand
GGCGACAGGATGGCCGCGCCGGCATAGACGAACGGCGCCAGTTCGCGCTCGGGCCTGGGACGCAGCCGGCCGTCAGGCGCCATGTTGAAATCGCCACGCCCGTCATAGCCAACGCTTCCCGCGATCGGTGCGAGCAACAGCAGCGCATCCATGTCGGCGGAATCAAAGGTTTCGGCCAGCCGTGCCAGATTGCGCTTCACGCCGTCGATCCAGATGGTGTCGGCATTGAGGTGATAGAACGGCGCGTCGCCGAGTTCGGGCAAAGCCTTGACCACACCGCCGCCGGTGTCGAGCAATACACCGCGCTCGTCGGAGATCGTAATCTCCGGCCGATGGCGGTCGGCGACGTGGGCGATAATCTGCTCGGCGAAATGGTGCACGTTGACGACCGCGCGCTCGACGCCTTCGCAGGCCAGACGGTCGAGGACGTGATCGAGCAACGCCTTGCCCGCGACCTTCACGAGCGGCTTTGGCATCGTGTCGGTCAGCGGGCGCATGCGCGTACCCATGCCGGCGGCCAGAACCATGGCGCGGCGTGGAGCAGGTGTCGTGGTCGTCATTTCAATGCTTTCAGCGGCGGTACGTGAAGTTTGTACCAGCTTTGCAGCGGCGCCAATGCGGGATGCGCCAGCGAACGTTGCAGATAGCCCCATACGCGCGGCAGATGACGCAAATATTGCGGCTTGCCGTCGCGCTTTTCGAGGCGGGCGAATATCCCGAGGATCTTGGAGGCGCGTTGCGCCGCAAGTGTGGCGTAGGCTTGCGCGAAAGCAGGCGCGTCGAAGTCCGTCTCGGTACTGAGCCGGGCGCGGGTGTAGCGCGACAGCAGCGCGATCTCGATCATCTCCGGCACGTCGACGCGGGCGTCCTGCAGCAGCGAGGCGACATCATAGGCCGGCGAACCCATCACCGCGTCCTGAAAGTCCAGAAGGCCGATGTGGCCGGTACCTTTGCGTTCCGGCAGCCAGATCAGGTTGGGCGAATGGTAATCGCGCATCACCCAGGTCTGTGGCCCCTGGATCATAGGCATCAGAGCGTCGCGCCATAACGAGAGATAGACATCGCGCTTGTTGTCGGAAATCCTGGCGTCGAGCTTCGGCAAATACCAGTCGAGCAGCAGTTCGACCTCAATGAGCAGCGCTTCGAGATCGTAGCGCGGCAGCCGGTATTCGACGCCCGCCTCGACCGGCAGCACGTCCGCCAATTTGTTGCGATGAAGCGCAGCGAGCACGTCGACCGCGGTTTCGTAGCGCGCCTCGATCGGCGCCGGCGGGTCACCGGTGACGACAATGTCGGTGCCGAAATCTTCGATCAGCAGCAATCCATGTTCGCGATCGGAGGCGAAAATCGCCGGCGCGGAGAAGCCGAGTTCGCGCAAAGCCAAAGTCATGGCGATGAACGGCGTTACATCCTCGGCGAGATGCGCGATGGCGCTATAGGGCTTGCCGTCGCGCACGACCGGCCCATCGGGGCGGCGCGGCGAATTCATCAGGATGTAGGTCGCGCCTTTGTCCGTGAGTCTTTCATAGGAGCGCGACGACGCATCGCCCTGCATATGCTTGCGCTCGGCAAGCGCGAAACCGGCGCGCGCCAGAAAGCGGCGGATGGTGTCGATACGTTCGGCCTTGGCCGCGAAGGCGCCGTAGCCGGTGACCTGCGCGTGGCGGAAGGTCTCGCCCTGCTGCGGCGACAAAGTCAGCGTGAGGTCGAGCCGGTTGGGCGGCAGATGGCCGGCGGCGCGGTCCGGCCATTCGAGCAGCGTCACGGCGTTTTCCGCTGCGTCCTCGAAGCCGAGTTCGGCGAGTTCGCCCGGTCCCGACAGCCGGTAGAGATCGGCGTGCAGCAGATTGAAGCGCGGCAGCTCGTAAGTCTGCATGATGGTGAAGGTCGGGCTCGGCACCTCGACGCTGTCGTCGCCGGCAAAGTGCCGGATCAGCGCGCGGGCGAACGTGGTCTTGCCGGCGCCGAGATCCCCGGACAGGGTAATCAGATCGCCCGGCTCGATCGCCGCGGCGATGTCGGCCATCAGCCGGCGCGTCGCCTGCTCGTCCTCGAGGGCCGCCGTGAAGCTGAATCCGCCGGAAGTGGTGGGGAACATCGAATCATCCGCCCTGTCCAAACCTTATAGTCGGCGCGGGCGCATCTCGGCCAGCCGGGCGCCGGCCGCGGGGGATAAACGGCCCAATAAAGAGCCTTTGCCAAAGCAGTTTGGCAAGGCGCCCCAACAAGGTTCCAAAGTTAACGCGAGCGGCCGCGGACAACCGATGATTAAGCACGCTGGCAGTTTCGCCCACTAACTCATCATTCGATTACGACTGGCCGGTACGCTTTTACGGTTCAAGTGGGTCGCCCGGGGTGCTGAAAATAGTTTCGAAAGCGACAGCGTTGTGGCGCCGCCACGGCATCCAGGACGTCCTGGTAATCGCCGGCGTCGGCGTCGTTATTTATGCCGTGACCGTCTGGCTCGAACGCTTCAAGCAGGCCAGCGAACTTGCCCGTCAGTTCGACGCCGATTTGGTCGTCGCGACCGTCGGGGCGGTTGCCGCTTTATGCTTCTTGATCTCGCTCCACGCTATTCGCCGCGTTCAGAGCTTGAGATTGGACCGATACAAGCGTCAGCAGGCGGCGCTCATCAGCAGTGAACACGCCAAGCGTCTGTCGATGGTGTTTGGCAGTATCACGCAAGGGATATTGATGTTCGATGCCGACAAGAAACTTGTCGTCTGCAACGACCATTATTTGCGGATGTACAATCTGTCGGCGGACATCGTGAGGCCGGGCGCATCGTTGCTCGAAATTTTCAAGCACCGTATCGAGCGCGGTCACCTCGAGGGCGAAGCCGAAGGATATTGCGCCGATACACTGGAGCGATTCGGGCGCAACGAGATCGTGCGCCGCATCGTCGAAACGAAAGACGGCCGCGAGATTGCCATCACCGATTATCCGATCGCCGACGGCGGCTGGGTCGCCACCCATGAGGATCGCACGGAAATCCGTCGCCGCGACGAGACGTTCCGGCTGCTTTTTGAAAACAATCCCGTGGCGATGTGGCTGTTCGACCGCGAGACTCTGAAATTCGTCGCTGTGAACGACGCGGCGATTGCCTGCTATGGCTACACACGCGAACAATTCATGGGCATGAAGGTCACCAAGCCTCGGGTCCAGGACGAAGCCACTGCCGAAGCCATTCTACGGGCGTTGCCGGGTGTGCAGAACAGCCATAACATCGTAATGCATCGCCGGGCCGATGGCTCGATTTTTCCGGTTTCCATCTGTTCCCGTATCATGAACTACGAAGGCCGCGAGGTGCGGCTTGCAGCGATCACCGACATCAGCGCGCAGAAAATGGCGGAGAACGATCTGCGCCGCACCAAAAAATTCCTCGATACCGTTATCGAGAACGTGCCGATGCCGGTTGCCGTGAAGTCCGTCCCCGATGGACGCTTCATGCTGGTCAACAAAGCAAGCGAGGAACTACACGGCTATCGCCGCGAGGACGTTGTCGGCAAAACATTGTTCGATCTCTATCCGTCAGATCCGGCCCGCGGCATCGCCGCGCAGGATGCCGAGTGTCTGAACAACGAGAACCGCATTTCCATTCGCGACCATGCGCTTCCAACCTGGCGTGGCGATCGCGTGGTCACTACCAAGAAGGTCGCTATTCCGGGCGACAATGGTGCCCCTGAATACATCCTGAGCCTGGTCGACGATATCACCGACAGGCGGCTAGCGGAGCAGCGCATTGCCCATATGGCGCATAGCGATCCGCTTACCGATCTGCCGAACCGCGCGGCTTTCAATGAGGCCCTCTCCGGCACGCTGAAACTGGCGCAGGCGGACGAGGGAGGGTTCGCGATCCTGTGCATGGATCTCGACGGTTTCAAAGGCATCAACGACGTGTACGGCCACGCGGTCGGCGACGGCTTGCTGTGCCAGATCGCAGACCGTCTTCGATCGGTGGCCGACGGCTGCTTTGTCGCGCGGCTTGGTGGCGATGAGTTCACGCTCATCGCTCCGGACCTCGATCAAGCCGGCCTTGCCGACCTGACCGAGCGCCTGCGCGCTGCTTTTGTCAAAGACTTCGATGTCGGCGAACACCAGTTGCCGCAGGCCTTGAGTATCGGCGTCGCCGTCTATCCGGCCGATGGCGCGGACGCCAAGACCTTGATGAACAATGCCGACGCCGCGTTGTATCGCGCCAAGGCGCAGGGCCCCGGCTCGGTTGAATTCTTCAAAGCCGAAATGGCTACCCGCCTGCACGAACGCGCTGCTTTGCAGGCCGATTTGAAACACGCCATCGAGCGCAATGAATTGCGTCTGCACTATCAGCCGCAGGTCGACATGAGCGGAGAGGTCAAGGGCTTCGAGGCTCTGGCGCGCTGGCATTGCCCCAAACGCGGCATGGTGCCGCCGTCCGAGTTCATTCCGCTGGCGGAAGAAAGCAGTCTGATCCTGTCGCTTGGCGAATGGGTGCTGCGCGAAGCTTGCCGCGAGGCGGCGTCGTGGAAGCGGCCGTTAAGTATCGCCGTCAACGTATCCCCTATACAATTCCGCCATGGCGACCTGCAGCGGCTCATCCATTCAATTCTATTGGAGACGGGGCTCGCGCCCCATCGTCTCGAGCTCGAAATCACCGAAGGCGTCCTGATCGACGATTTCGCGCGCGCGATTGCGATGCTGCGCCGTATCAAGGCCATGGGCGCGCGCATTGCGATGGACGATTTCGGTACCGGCTATTCTTCTCTTTCGTATCTGCAGAAATTTCCGTTCGACAAAATCAAGATCGACCGCTCTTTCATTTCGGATATCGGCACCAATCAGCAGTCGGTTGCCATTGTGCATGCCGTGATCGGTTTGGGCCGCACTTTGCATATTCCGATTATAGCGGAAGGCGTCGAGACGAAAGCGCAGCACGAATTTCTCGCGCGAGAAGGCTGCGATGAAGTGCAAGGGTATCTGACCGGCAAGCCACTCGATATTTCAGGTTATGCCGATGTCGTTGGCCACATGCCGGAAGCGCGCGCTAAAGCCGGCTAAGCGGTTTCATTGCCATCCTTGTGTCAAGGTTTCACCGCGCCGGTACCGCGGTTCCCAGCATCGATCACATCATCGCCTCATTTCGGAAATGCATTTGCAATTCACGTATGTGGCGCGGAACGCATCATGCCCACGTGAGTTTGCAGGGGGCACAGAGCGCATCTGTGAAGCGTTCTGAAACGAGATTGAAGGAGATTAAGATGCGTAAAATTATTCCTGCACTTGCATTGGCTGCCGCTACCGCGGCCATGGCTACACCGGCGCTGGCGGAAGTCGATGGTGTTAATCCGAATTACGCGCCAGCCGCAGTCGCGACGGGCGCCGTTGTCGGTACCGCCGTGGGCGTCGGCCTTTATCAAGGCTGGTATGGCAGCAGCGCGTTCGTGACGTCTGCTGGTGCGACCGCCGGCACGGCTGCCGCCGTTGGCGGCGTCGCCGGTGTCGGCACAGTCGTATTGCTCGAAGGCCTGACCGCGAAGTGCCACGGCTTCGGCGTTCTCTGGACCGCGCGCAGCGAATGCGTCAACGGCCAGTGGGTCGGCGATGGACCGCGGATCAGTGAAGGGCCGCGCCGCCGCGTAATCGTGCGCTAAGCGGACCGCGATAACGCAGACCAAGGCCTTCGCGGGATGCCCGCGGAGGCCTTTTACATTATGCGGCAGATTTTTTGGTGAGCGGCGTCGCGGCGTGCTCGACCGGGAATGCACAGGTAACGGTGGTGCCCAGGCCCGGTGTCGACTCGATTGTCACCGTGCCGCCGTGCAATTCGACGAAGGAGCGCACTAGCGACAGGCCGAGACCGGTGCCGCGGTGCTCCGAACCCTTCGAATCGGTTTCGAACCAGTCGAACACTTTGTCTTTCTGCTCCGGCGAAATGCCGGGACCTTGGTCGGTGACGGTGAACACGACGGCATCGGAACGGCGTGCCGCCGACAAGGTGACCGTGCCGCCTGCGGGTGAGAAACCAACCGCGTTAGACAGAAGATTGAACAGTATCTGCCGTAGCCGCCGCTCATCAGCGGTGAAATTGCCAATGCCGGACGCCGCTTCAATGTCGAGCTTGAGATTGTCCTTCACCAACCGGTCGAGCACGCCTTCGGCGGCGGCGTTCATGCTGGCGCGGATGTCAACGTCGCCCAGCGTGAGCGACATGGCGCCGGCATCGATCGTCGCGAGATCGAGGATGTTGTTGATCAGCGCCAGCAGCGCGTTGGTCGAAGTCGTGATGTAACCGAGATATTCGCGCTGCTTGTCGGTGAGCGGACCGAACGCCTCGTCGCCGAGGAAATGCGCGAAGCCGATGATGTTGGTCAGTGGCGAACGCAATTCGTACGAAACGTGATGTACGAAGTCGATCTTGATCGCGTCGGCGGTCTCCAGCGCTTCGTTGCGCTCGCGCAGCGCGCGCTCGACATTCACGGTGTCGCTGACGTCCTGGAACGTTACCAGCGTGGCGCCGTCCGGCAACGGCATCGTTGTCATGTCAATCATCATGCCATCGCGTCGCTCAATGCGTGCGACCATCGGCTCGCGGCCGTCGATGGCGGTGATGGCGCCGCGCAGCGAGCGCCAGACATTGTTGTCGTCATGCAGCGCCTGGGCCCAGGCGGTAACGTCCTTGACGTGCGGATGGGCGTCGAGCGCCTCGGGCGCGAGCTTCCACATGCGCTGGAAAGCCTGATTGTGCAGCCGGACATTGCCGTCACTGCCGAACACCGCGACTGCTTCCGCGAGGTGATCGAGCGTCTCGCTTTGCACTTTGATGAGGGCGTCGTAGCGGCGGTGGATGTCGAGATGCGCCGTGACGTCTTCATAAAGATACGTGACGCCGCCTTCGGGATTGGGCGTGGTGACGACGCGCAATGTGCGGCCGTCGGGCAGATGCCACATATGCTCCTTGGGCTCGACGGAGCGATAGGCTTCGTAAAGTTCTGACTTCCACTGTTTGAAGTCTTTTTCCTCAGGCAGCTTGCGTGCGGTGCGCAACGCGTCGAGCACCGCGCTGTCAGTCGGCGTCTGATCGAGCAAGGCGGGCGCGAGATCGAACAGCGAGCGGAACGCGTTGTTGTAGAAGATCAGCTTGCGGTCGACGTTGAAGATCGAGACGCCGGTTGCGAGCTGGTCGAGCACGCGGCGGTGCGCCTCGACCATGCGGGCGAGCTCGGTGCGCATCGTTTCGACTTCGGTGCGATCGATCGCCATGCCGGCGCTGCCGGCGCCGCTCGGTGCGTCGACGACGTCGAAGATACGCCGCTGACCCGCGGCGATGGCCGGCACGCGGCCGGCATAAGCTTCGTTGACGCTGCGGGCGCGGGTGATGTCGTGACGGGCGCCGCGGTCGAGCATTTCCAGCTCACGCTCGACCGCGTCGGTGGAGTCCTTGGCCTCGACGGCACGGGCGTAGGCGGCGTTGACGAAAACCAGCCGTCCGACAGCATCGCGCGCCCAGACCGGAGCGGGGAGAGAGTCGAGCAACGCTTTGAGCGTTTCGACATCGCTTTGCAGCCGGTCATGTCGCGCCGCCAGATCGATCAGTTCGTGCTCGATGCCACTGACGTCGCGCAACCGCAGCACGGCGCGGCCGCCGACGGCGCGGCCCTCGGCTTCGATCGGCCGTCCGGCGGTGGTGGTGAGCGTCATGACGAAACCACGGCCTTCGGCCCGCAAAGTCTCGACGGCTTGCTCCATGCGTTGCGCCGCGGCGGGCTCGAGCCAGGTGCCGAACGCCAGTACGCGCTCAGGCGGATGGTCCCCGACAATGAGCCCGGTCTCACCGAGAATTTCGACGTCGTCGCTCGCGGCGGCCCAGGCCACCAGAACTTGCGGCTCCGACAGCAGCAGCGTCTTCAGCCGGTCGATCTCGGCTTGCAGCTCCATCGTCCTGTCGCGCGATCCGATCTCGGCAACGGCGACAGCGCGGCGCGTGCGCAACAGCGCCATGGTGGCGAGGATCGCGAAGATCAAAAGCCCGAGCGTGAGCGTTAGCGTCGCAATCTGCTGCTGAGCGGCGGATTCGACAACGCCGGTGGCGGGGCCGGGCGCGTCGGCAGGCTCATCGGCGAACGCCGGCGCCGCGATGCAAAGACTTGCGGTCAGGATGGCGCCAACGATACCGCGCCGCCGTCGGCGAGAACGCAGCCTCTCGTTCGCCGCCCGGATTTTCTCCGGCATTCAAGCTTGCCCCAGGGATTAGGGAACAGTGTCCGCCACACCGTCCGCGAATCGTTGGACT
>DASYCM010000258.1:0-25285 GCA_036500165.1 Pseudolabrys sp. | reverse complement strand
CGTATCGTCGTCGTTCATGCCAGTGACGATGCGAAGCGCATCGTCGGATGTTAGCGGAAAACCCGGTCAATATCGCGGCCTAGGCTGCCGCCAGTTTGGCGCCAGTCGCGGCGTTCGTGGTCGCGGTCCTGCGCGCGGCTTTGCGCGGCAGGCTGCCGGACTTCTTGACGGCGCGGCTCCGGACGGCGGTCCGCCTGACGATCTTGAGCGCGCTTTTGCGGACGAGTTTCTTCTGCGGCCCGTTGCGGCGCAGGCTTGCGCTCCGGCTTCGCCTGCGGCATCGGCACGTCGGCCTGCGCGGCGGCTTGTTTTGGTGCTTCCTTCGCAACTTCCTTGGCCACAGGCACCAGAGTTTCCTTGGCAACCGGCGCCTGGGCGCGCGCCGCCGACGCAAGGTCGGGTGCGGCGGCCTGCTCTGGGCTCACCACCGGGAACGTCTCCGGCGAATAAGCATACGCATTGTACTGGTTGCCGCGGATCGGCTGGCTCGCTTCCTGAATGATGCGGTCGCCTTCGCGGCGGTTTTCATAGGCGCTGCCGCGGCCACTAAAGGCGATTGCATAAGTGGGCTTGGTCTTGATGACCGGATCGACGGCGGTGACGGTGCGGTCGTAATCGTTCTTGTCATAATTGACGATGCCGCGATCCACGAAGGCATTGGCGAAGTTCGGATTGAGCTTGATCGCTTGGTTCATATCCGTCGTCGCGCGTTCGAAGTCGCGCTTGTCGTAGAAGGCGAAGGCGCGGTTATAGAGCGCCAAAGCGTAGTTCGGGCTGATCGCCAGGGCCTGCGTATAATCGGCGATGGCGCGATCGAACTCGCCGCGATTGCGGTAGGCGAAGCCACGGTTATTGAGCGCGCGGGCGTTCTTGGGATCAAGCTTGATAGCTTGCGTGAAGTCGACGATTGCGACGTCGAATTCGTTCTTGTTGTCGCGCGCCAGACCGCGTGCGTTGTAGGCCGCGGCGTAGTTTGGATCGAGCTTGATCGCGGCGTCGAAATCCTTGATGGATCGGTCGAAATCGCGCTTCTCATAATAGGCATTGGCGCGGTTATAGAGCGCGACGGTGTAGTTGGCGTTGAGCTTGATCGCCTCGCCGAAGTCGGCAATCGCCCGGTCGGCATCGCTCTTGTTGCGATAGGCGAAGCCGCGGTTGTTAAACGCCACGGCATCCTTTGGATCGAGCTTGAGCGCGGCGTCGAAATCGACGATGGCGCGATCGTTGTCGCCGCGCATGCCGAGCGTGGTGCCGCGGTCGGTCAGGGTGGCCGACGCGTTGGGATTGAGCTTTACGGCCAGATCGAAGTCGGCGATGGCGCGCTCCAGGTCGCCCTTCATGCGGTAGACGAGGCCGCGATTGCCGAAGGCCAAAGCATTACGGCCGTCAAGCTTGATGGCCTGGCTGAAGTCGCCGAGGGCGTGGTCGTAGTCGCGCTTCTCGCGGTAGGCGAGGCCGCGGTAGTAATAGGCCTGATCGAAATTGGCGTTGAAACGAACTGACTCGCTGAAATCGGCAATAGCGCGGTCATAGTCGCGCTTTTCGAAGTAGGAAGCGCCGCGCTGGAAGAATCCCAGCGCGAATTTGGCGTCAAGCTTTACGGCTTCGCCGAAGTCTGTGGCCGCTCGATCGAGTTCGCCTTTGAGCCGGTAGGCGATGCCGCGATTGTAGAAGGCCATCGCATTGGACGGCTCGAGCTTGACGGCCTCATTGAAGTCGGCAATGGCGCGGTCGTGATCGCCCTTGGCGCCGTAGCTCAACGCACGGTCATAAAGCGCGATGGCAAAGCCTGGGCTGAGCTTTAGCGCGGCGTCAAAGTCGGCAATGGCGCGGTCGTACTCGCGCTTGAACTCAAGCGCGTTGCCGCGGTTGTAATAGGCCACCGCGTAGTTCGGATTGAGCTTCACCGCTTGGTCGAAACTTTGGATGGCCCGGTCAAGGTCGTTCTTGTCGCGGAACGCGAGCCCGCGGTTGTAGTAGGCGATACTGTTACGGCCGTCGAATTTCACCGCCTGCTCGAAATCGGCCAGCGCACGGTCGACGTCACCCTTGGCGGCATAAGCGACGCCGCGATCATTATAGCCTTGGGCATAGTCGGGCGTGAGCTTGAGCGCCTGGGTGAGATCGGCGATGGCGCGGTCGAAGTCGCGCCGGTTCGTATTGGCGTTACCACGGTTATTAAACGCCAGTGCATCGCCGGCGTTCAGCTTGATGGCGCTGTCATAGTCAGCGGCTGCGGCGGTGTAGTCGCCCCGGTCGTATTTCGCGTTGGCGCGGTTGTAGAAGGCGACCGCATAGCCGGCGTTGAGCTTCACCGCATGGTCGTAATCGGCGATGGCGCGGTCGCTCTGGCCCTTGGCGGCGTACGAGATAGCGCGGTTATTGAAGGTCGGCGCGTATTGCGCGTTCAGAGCAACCGCCTGATCGTAGTCAGCGATAGCGCGGTCGGGCTCACCTTTGAGGCCGTAGGCGATGCCGCGGTCATTGAAGGTGACCGCCTGCTCGGGGCCGATCTTGATGGCTTGGGTCAAGTCGGCGACAGCGGAGGCAAAGTCGGCCTTGCTCGCCTGCGCATTGCCGCGGGCGCTATAGGCTTGCGCCAGTTTCGAGTTGAGCTTGATCGCCTGATTGAAATCCTCGATGGCCCGGTCGTATTCGCGTTTTTCGTTCCAGGCGATGCCGCGGTTGTAGAACGCGTTGGCGTTCTTCGGGTCGAGCTTGGTGGCCGCGTCGAAATCCTGGATAGCGCGGTCGAAGTCCTCGCGCTCGTAACGCGCGACGCCGCGATCGTAGTAGGCCATCCCATCCTTCGGATTGAGCCGGATCGCCTGATCGTAGTTGGCGATGGCTTTATCAAAACTGCGCCGTTGGAAGAAGGCATTGCCGCGATTGTAATAGGCCGTCGAGAAGTTCGGGTTGATCTTGAGTGCACGGTCGAAATCCGCGGTCGCGCGATCGAGATCGTTCTTGGCAGCGAAATTGATGCCGCGGTCGTTATAGGCGAGCGCGAAGATCGGGCTCAGCTTGAGCGGCTGCGCCAGCTCCATGGCGTCGCGGTCGTAACCGCGCTGGCCATGCGCGTCGCTGTCGCGCGGGCTCGCCGCAAAGCTATAGTTCGGGTTGATCTTGATCGCGGCCTCGAAGTCCGCGATGGCGCGCTCGAAATCCTTCTTCTCATAATAGGCGACGCCGCGGTCGTGGTACGAAAACGAATCCTTCGCATCAAGTTTGATCGCCTGGCTGAAATCGGCGATTGCGCGGTCGTAGTCGTTCTTGTCGAAATAGGCGTTGGCGCGGTTGTAATAGGCGCCGGCGTAGTTCTCGTTGAGTTTGATGGCTTCGGCGAAATCCGCCACGGCGTGGTCGCTGTCGCCTTTGCTGCGATAGGCGAGGCCGCGATTATTCAGCGCTACGGCGTTCTTGGGATCGAGTTTGATGGCGTAGTCGAAATCCTTGATAGCGCCGTCGGTGTCGCCTTTGGCGCCATAGGCAATGCCGCGATCGTAGTAGGCCCGGACGTGGTTCGGGTTCAGCTTGATCGCGATGTTGAGGTCGTCGATGGCGCGAGCATAGTCACGCTTGTCGAAATAGGCGTTGCCACGGTTGCTGAAGGCCATGGCGTAGTTCGGATCGATCTTGGCCGCCTGACTGAAGTCCTCGATGGCGCGGCTGTTGTCGCCCTTGGCGCGGAACGCGAGGCCGCGATTGTTGTACGCGGAGGCTAGCCTGCCGTCGCCGCGGATCGCCTGACTGAAATCGTTCAGCGCGCGGTCGTAGTCGCGCATGTTCATCAGGGCCAGGCCACGGGCATTGTAGGCGGCAGCGTTGCCGTTATTGAGTCGGATAACTTGGTCGAGATCCTTCAGCGCGCGTTCGTGGTAGCCGAGCGCTTCCAGCGTCTCGCCACGGTTGAGCAGCGCCAAGGCAAAGCCGGCGTTGATACCGATTGCTTGGTCGAAGTCGCGCACCGCGCGCTCCATCTCGCCTTTGGCCTTGAAGGCCATGCCGCGGCTGTTGAGCGCCACGTCATAGTGTGGGTTGGCCTTGATGGCGCGGTCGTAGTCGGCGATGGCGCGGTCGAGGTCGCCCTTGTTCTGATAGACGTTACCGCGATTGTTGAGCGCTGCGGCAAAGCCGGGGTCGAGCTTGATGGCCTGGTCGAGATCGGCGATGGCGCGGGTGGCGTCGCCCTTGCGTTGCCACATGATCGCGCGGCTATTAAAGACGCCGGCATAGGTCGGGTTGAACTTGATGGCCTGCTCGAAATCCTGCAAGGCGCGGTCGACCATGCCACGTGCGGCATAGGTATTGCCGCGTTCGGTGAAGGCCGAGGCGTATTTCGGATCGAGCTTGATCGCCAGATCGTAGTCGCGGATGGCGCGCTCGTAGTCGCCCTTCTGCTGATAGGCATTGCCGCGATCGACATAGCCGGCGGTAAACTTAGGGTCGAGCTTCAATGCCTGATCGAAATCGGTGACGGCACGGTCGAAGTCGCGCTTTTCACGGTACGCGATACCGCGTGCATGGGCCGCAAGGGCATCGCGCGGCTCGATTCGAATGGCTTGCCCGAGGTCGGCGATGGCGGCGTCGAACTGCCGGCGTTCGAAATTCGCGGTGCCGCGATTGTAGTAGGCGGCTGCGAAGTTCGGATTGAGCTTGATGGCCGCGTCGAAGTCGGGGAAGGCGTGCTCGTCGTCGTGCAGGCTCATGTAACCGAAGCCGCGCGCGTTGTAAGCTGCGGCGGTCTTGGCGTCGAGCTTGATGGCGCGGGAGAAGTCGGCGACTGCGTTCTGGTAGTCCTTCTTTTCCTGGAAGGCGAGGCCGCGGCTGAAATAGGCGCCGGCATAGTTCGGATTGGCCTTGATCGCTTGTTCGAAATCGGCGACTGCGCGTTCGTAGTTCTGCTTCTTGAGATAGGTCTCGCCACGATTACTCAAGGCGGCCGCGAATTTTGGATCGATGCGCAACGCCTGATCGAAATCGGCGATGGCGCGGTCGCTGTCGCCCCTGGCGTTATAGGTCTGGCCGCGTACGTTGAAGGCAGCCGTGTAGTCCGGCTTGTTGTTGATGGCCTGGTTCAGATCGGCGATGGCGCGGTCGTAATCGCGCTTGTCGTAAAACGCGTTGCCTCGTTCGAAATAAGCGAGCGCATTGGCCGGGTCGAGTTTTATCGATTGGTCGAGGTCGGAGACTGCATTGGCGATGTCACCGCGGCTGCGGTAGGCGGTGCCACGGTTGAAATAGGCCAGCGCGTGCTTCGGATCGAGCTTGAGCGCCTGCGTGAAGTCGCCGATGGCGCGTTCTTCTTCGCCTTTGGTCCGCAGCGCCAGACCGCGATTGTAGAAGGCCAGTGCGTTCTTGGGGTCGATGCGCAAGGCTTGATCGAAATCGGCAACGGCACGGTCCGGTTCGCCGCGTGCGGCATAGGTGATGCCGCGATTGTAATACGAGAGTGAATCCTTGGGATCGAGCTTGATCGCCTGGGTCAGATCGCGCAGCGCCTTGTCGTAGTCATGTTTTTCGAAATACGACACGCCGCGGTCGTAATAGGCCAGCGCATATTCACTATCGAGCTTGATCGCCTGATCGTAGTTCTGGATGGCGCGGTCGTAATCACGCTTGTCGTAGAACGCGTTACCGCGATTGTAGTAGGCGAGGACATAGTTCCCGTTGAGCAGGATGGCCTGGTCGTAATCCTTGATGGCGCGGTCGACTTCGCCTCGGTTGCGGTAGGCAAGGCCACGGTTGTTGTAGGCAAAGCCGTCACGCGGATCGAGTAGAATAGCTTGGTCGAAGTCCTGAATAGCGCGCTCGACGCTGCCCTTGGCGGCGTAGGCGATGCCGCGGTCGTTCAACGCCAGGATGAAGTCCGGGTTGACCTTGATCGCTTGGTCGAAGTCCTGAATGGCGCGCTCGTAGTCGCGAATGTCGCGATAGGCGAGGCCGCGGCTGTGATACGCGACGGCATCGTTACCGTTGAGCTTGATGGCGCGGTCGTAATCCGGAATAGCGCGGTCCGGCTCGCCCTTGGCGCGATAGGCCATGCCGCGGTTGAAGAAGGCGAGCGCCGAATTCTGATTGAGGCCGATTGCGATATTCAGTGTGGCGATAGCGCGCTCGTAGTCGCGCTTGTCATAATAGATGTGGCTCAGCGTGGTGATGGCCACCGTATTGCGTTTGTCGTTTTTGATGGCCTGCTCCAGATCGCGCGCCGCGCGGTCTGCGTCACCGCGGTCGCGGAATACAAGGCCGCGGTTGAAGTAGGCGTCGGTGTTGCCTGAATTGAGCTTGATCGCTTCGTCGAAGTCGCGGAGGGCCTGATCGCTGTTGTTTTTGGAACGATAGGCCTTGCCGCGGCTGAAATAGGCCGCCGCCTTGTCCTTGCTGCTGACTTCGTTTTCAGCGTCGCCCTTATTTTTCTTCTTGTCGTTTTTGGGCTTTACGGGCTGGTAGTCGATGACTGCGGTGCAGTTTTCGATGCGGATGTCGGCGGAATTCTCTTCGTTTGTGCACGTCTTTAATTGCGGGCCAGCAAACGCACACGGCGCGGCCAGCAGCAGCGTTGCCGCTACCGCATAGACGAAGGATCGTTGCGCTCCCCAGCTCATACCGCCTCATCGCGCCGATGCTTATGGTGCATCGGGTTTGGGTTTCTGATTGCGTGAGTTTTAAATTGAAATTGTGCGGAGAGTCGCGGACGCGCGGGAATTGCCCGGGTTAACATTAATCCAGCGGAGAAATGTTGCCGACGCGCATTAACAAAATCGGGTTAATGCAAAGGCGAAATGGATTCGAAAATAGTTGGGGCCGCGACGATATATCGTCGCGGCCCCATAAGACTTAAAATCGAGAATTACTGCTTGAGCGCTGCAGCGCGCGCGCTGGCAGCCATTTCTTCAAGGACATAGTCCGGCGGCATCACGTAGGCCATGACCTTTTCCTTGGCGTAGACAGACTGGGTCACGACGGGGCCGTGATTGCCGGACACCACAATCGGATTGCCCTGGCCATCGGTACCGCGCACCACGCCGACGTGGCCGTTGTTCGGGCCCTTACGATACATGATGGCGATAGCGCCGACGCGTGGACCATCGAGCTTCTTGCCGAAATCGAGGAAGGAGCGGGCGGCGCGCGATTTGGTGCCCTTGCCGCCGGCCTTGTGAAGTACGAAGTTCATGAAGTCGGCGCACCACAGCTGCGTTGGCAGACCCAGTTGCTTGGCGGTCCGGCCGCGCCAGCGCAAAGCTTCGAGCAGTACGCCGGAAGCGCCGGGTACCTGGGCCGCGGCGTCCGCTGCGTCAGTGCGGCTGCGTGCCATGGTCTCGAGAGGTTCGGTGTTGGCGAAGCGTTCGTTGGGCTTGACGCCGGTAGCGGAGGCCGGCGCAACAACGCCGATCGCAAAAACACAAATGAACAGAGTCGAGATCGACCGTCTCATGTTTCCAGTCCTGCCGGGCGGATTGGCCGGTATTGTGGTCCTGTCATTCTTTACAGGAACGCAACAGCAGCATGGCTGAGTTGCGTGCATGTAGTTAACTTGTGCATCATTCGCGAATTGCGTGCGCGCTCGCAAGTTAAAGAGCGCGACCGTTCCAGGCCGCGTTGCAGTATGGTTAAAGCTAAAGTTTTAATTTAATTTGATTCAGCGGGAGTTGTAGCGAACCGGCGCAATCACGGAGAGTTCGGAGTCGGAAATGTCCGATGGTGGCACCGGCAAAGGTTGCGCGCGCTCCACCAACGCTAACGTTTCGCGATCAAGCAGGCTGGAGCCGGAGCTGCGTGCGATGCGCACGTTGTGTGCGCCGCCGCTGCGATCGACCCTGAACGCGACTTGTGTGACGCCGGCATCGCCCCGCGCCTCCGACGGATAGCGCTTGTAGCGTTCGAGCCGCGAGACCAGCGCCGAACGCCAGTTCGGCAGCGCATGAGAATCGCGCGCCGCGCCGAGCATCGGCGCGGCAGCCCGTTCAGCTTTTTGCAACGCTGCATTCACGGCCGCCGCGACCGATTTCTTCTTCGGCTTTTCCTTCAGCTTTTCCACCTTTTTCGGGGGCGGCGGTGGCAGCACGACTTCTGCCTTTGTTTCGACCGGAGGTGGGAGCTCGATCTTCTCGATCGGCTTTTCGGGCTCCGGCTCGGTCTCGGGCTCTTCGGCGCGGCTCGCGACCTGATCGGGTGGGAGGTCGTTGGGCGTCGTTTCAGGGGCGACGGCTTCCGGCGCCATGTCGATCATGACGAGCGGTGTGCCTGCCACGATGTCGGAAGATGCGTTCCATTTCACGAGCAAGGCAGCGGCGCCGGCACCATGGATGCATAGCGCCAGCGTAAAGCAAGCCCCCCACAGAAAAGAGTCGCCGCGAACGAACTTCATTTCTTGCCGCTTTCCAGCCCGACCAGTGCGACGTGCAGATAGCCGGCGCTGCGCAAGTCGTTCATCAACGCCATCAACTCGCCGTAGGGCACTGCCTTATCGGCGCGCATGAAGACGCGCTGCTGCTTGTCGCCGGAGGTCGCTTTGTCGAGCGCGGCAGACAGCGTGTTGCGGGGAATTGAGTCGTTGTCGAGTGCGAGGCTTAAATCCGACTTCAGCGTCAGGAATACTGGCTTGTCGGGACGCTGTGTGCGTTCGGCACTGGCAGCGGGCAGGTCGACCGAAATATCGACGGTCGCCAATGGCGCGGCGATCATGAAGATAATCAGCAGCACCAGGATCACGTCGATGAACGGCGTGACGTTGATCTCGTGATTTTCGGTTAGCGCATCATCGCCGTGGTCGAGCCGTACACTCATTGCTCTTACTCGGCTGCGATGCCGCGGCGGTTAGCCGGGCGATCGAAAGCGCCGCGGTCGAGATCGCGGCTGATGAGGCGGAGGATTTCCGCCGCGGCGTCGGCGTGCATCGCGCGGTAGCCTGCAATCCAGCGCGAGAACATGTTGTACATCACGACGGCGGGGATCGCGGCGACAAGGCCGAGCGCGGTCGCGAGCAGCGCTTCGGCAATGCCAGGCGCAACCACCGCTAGATTCGTCGTATGTGATTTAGAGATGCCGATGAAGCTGTTCATGATGCCCCACACCGTGCCGAACAGGCCGACGAAGGGCGCGGTGGCGCCGATGGTGGCGAGAAGTCCGGTGCCGCGGATCATCTGTCGTCCGGCGGCCGCCTCCAGCCGTTCGAGCCGGGAGCCGATGCGCTCCTTGACGCCGTCGGGCGACATCGCGTCAGCGGATTGCCGCAACTCGAGATCGGCGCCCGCGATCAGTTTCGATGCGGCGTCAGTACCGTCTTGCAGGTTGCGCACGTCGGCCCAGGTGCGCGCCTTGCCGAGCGCGTCGATCGCGGCGGTGAGACGGCGGCGGGCGAGCATTAGTTCGATCGCCTTGGCGAACCAGATCGTCCAGGTCAGCACCGAGGCAAAGGCGAGGCCGCTCATCACTGCTTTGACGATGATATCGGCCGCCATGAACATGCCCCAAGGCGACAGGTCCTTGGGCAGGCTAAGCGTGATCGGCGGTTGCGGAATTTGCGGAGCAGGGTCGGTGGCTTGGTTTGCAGCCGGGGCGGAAGCGTCTGGAGCGGCGGTCTGTGGAACGGGCGCGGGCGGCGTTACAGGCTGTGCCGCGGGGGCGGGCGCGGGCTGAGCCGCAACCGGGGCGGCAGGCGCCGCCGGTTGGGTTTGGGCAAAGCCCGGCGCGGGCACTGCCAAAGAAGCCGCTACGGTTGCAACCAGCAACATCCGATACAGGGGGGAAGCAACCATTCGTCTCACCACGCTTAATTTCCTTCGTTCACAGTCTAGCGCGAATTGCGTCATTCCGCGGGCCGCAATTGCGCGGCGCTTTCCTTTAGTGCTTTTTTTCCGGCGCGTTTACGTAGCCACATGATGATGCCGGTGACAGCGAAAATGGTCGGGAAAACACCCGTCAGAAGAACGATAAACGCCCATACAGCGCCGCTGTGACTGCCTTCATGAATCCAGCGGATCCACGATGCCGCGCGGTCGCCGGATTGCGGAACGATTGTCGGTGCGGCGCGGCCGCTGCGATCATCGACCATTACAGTGACCGTTTGACCACTATCGACGCGGCTCAACTGCACGCGCCAGGAAGGGCCAGGGCCTGCGGGGCGGCCGCCTTCGGCACCACGACCGCCTTGCGCATTGCGCGCGCCTTCGCCGCCGCGGTTAGCCTCGGGCGAACGAGCGCCTTCGGCGCGCTGCTGCGTCGGCAAAAACAACACGAGGGGCGTGGCATTGGGCTCGGCCTGGCGCGCAATTTCCAGCGCGCGATCGGCGGTGAGGGCGGTCTGGCGCACGACGTCGGCGTTAAAGCCGCCGCGGGCGTTCGGTGTCACAGTCGCGACCGACGACATCAGGTCGCGCGCGGTCTGTGGGAAGGAGAGATAAATGCCCGTCAATGACACCATGGCGAGCGGGATCGAAATCCAGAAGCCAAGCATGTTGTGCAGGTTGAACGTGAAGCGCGGCGACCGCGTCCAGCGCAATCCTTTCAGGAAGCCGCCATTGCGCGGCCACCAAATCCAGATGCCGGTCAGCGACAGGATCAGCATGCCGACGCCGACCCAGCCGACAATCTGCCGGCCGTTATATTGCGGCAGCATCAGATTCTCATGGAAGACATGCAGGAATCCCATGAAGGACGAACTGAATTCCATCACGTCCAGTACACGCCCGGTCGGCGGATCGAGGAACACCGTAACAAGGCGCGGCCGCGCGCCGGGCTGGGTGTTGCCGGCGCGCGTCACGACCCGCATCGGCCCGCCGTCTTCCGGATATCGCAAGCCGGTGACCTTCAAATCTGCCGGGTCCTTCGCGACGGCGTCAGCGGCTTTGTTGAGATAATCCGACGCTGGCAACGCGACCTGAGAACCGGTGACGGCATAACGCTGTGGATTAATCAGCGCGTCGATATCGTCGTGAAAGACCAACAGGCCGCCCGAAATCGAGATCGGGATCAGCAGCGCGGCCAGGCCGACGCCGATCCACAAATGAACGTTGAGCCATAGGCGGCGAAGGGTTGCGGCGCGCATTGCTATCGTTGCCTGGGGTTATTGGTCGATTTGGCCCACCCTATAGCAGCCCTCGCGGCGATGAGAACAAAAAAACAGCAGCAAAACCGCAGATTTTAAGTATTCCAAACAGTATTCCCTTGTTTAGAAATATTCTAATTCAATAGTTATATTGCAAAATCAATAGTACTTGACGTCGAATACACAGCATGGTTTCAAATATTACCAAAAGCAGAGCCGATTATTACGGTTCTAAAGTATAGTAATCAAGCTGGGGCGTCAAGATGAACGATATAACGTCAAGTATTACTTCCGGATCCTTTAGTCATCGTGGCGCGGCGCCGGTGGTGGTCAAATCGAGCGATGGTCAAATCCGGGTCGAAACCCACATCCAATCAAGACTCGGCTCACAAATACCTATTCACGAGAACACCCGTTTCCAGTCGGGCAACCGGGCATCGTTGCTGGCGGCGGTGAGCCTGGCCTCGCTGATGGGTGCGACCGCCGCGCATGCACAGCAGGCCGGCCAGCAATTACCAACCATCGACGTCACGGGCGACCAGGGCGGCGGCTATCAGGTCACCCAGCAGAGCATCACACGTCTGCCGACGCCGCTGATCAATACGCCGCAAACTGTAAACGTCATTCCGCAGCAGATGATTCAGGATCAGCGTGCCAATTCGATGGAAGACGCGCTGCGCAACGTAACCGGCATCACGTTCAGCGCCGGCGAGGGCGGCCAGCAGGGCGACAGCCCCTATATCCGCGGTTTCGCGGCGCGCGGCGATATCTTCCGCGACGGCATGCGCGATCCGGGCTGGTACACGCGCGACCTGTTCAGCATCGATAGCGTCGAAGTCTACAAGGGACCGTCGTCGTTCGCTTTCGGCCGCGGTTCGACCGGCGGCGCGATCAACAACGTCTCCAAGCTGCCGACCGGCACGAATTATGTCGAAGGGACGCTGACGGGCACATCAGCCAACGGTTATCGGGTCGATGTCGATGCGAGTGGCAAAAAAGGCAACATCTCCGGCCGCGTCGCGGCCCTCTATCAGGATGTGCCGACCCCGACCCGTGACAACGTCTTCACCAAGCGCTGGGGCATCGCGCCGTCGATCACCGCGCAGGTCGACGATAGCACCAAGGCGACGCTCTCCTACGTCTATCAGGGTGAGCAGAGCGTGCCGGACTACGGTTTCCCGTGGCTGCCGCCGCCGACCTATTCGACCACAACGGGGGCGCTCACGTACGGAGGCTATAACGGCAACGGCAGTGCCGTGCTTCCCGCGGCCGTCGGACGCGATAAATTTCTCGGCTTCACCAGTGGTCCGTACGCCGATCAGGTGCAGACCGAAACGCATATCGTGACCTCGAAGATCGAGCGCGATCTGGGTTCGAACACTTCGCTCACCAATGCCACGCGTTATATGGTGGTCGATCGCTTTGCGAGCCCAACAGCACCGCGCAATATCGGTGGCGCTGGCGATACCGGCACGACGGCAACGACGCCGCCTCCGGGTTATCCGGTCGACAGCATGACGATCGGTTTGCAGAAGTGGCAGAACGAGACCGACAATACGCAGATCATCAACCAGACGGATCTCGTATCTAAGTTCGACACGGGCATGCTGCGTCATACGGCGGCGGTCGGTCTCGAGCTCAGTCGCGAAACCCGCCATCAGACCCGGCAGAATCTTTGCTATCCGGTGACGTCCGCCACCACGCCGTCGCCGATCTGCCGTACCTCGTTGTCGAATCCGATGCCGAACCCCTTCACGCCGCAGGCGCTTGGCTGGGGTGCGCCGCAAGATACGTTGATGACCAACATCGGCACGTACGCGTCCGATCAGGTCAAGATCGGCCGCTATTTCGAAGTGATGGGTTCGTTACGCTACGACTATCTGCGAACGAAATACGACGACTTGACCCAAACGGTCGCCGCCAATCAGCATATACAATCGACCGATGGCATGCTCGGCTGGCGTTACGGCATCGTCTTCCATCCGATCGAAAACACGAGCCTCTATTTCGCGCACGGCACTTCGTTCAATCCATCGTCGGAACTGGGCACGCTCAGCACCGGCACCGTCAGCCTGGCGCCCGAAAAGACGAATGTGAAGGAAATCGGCGCCAAGGCCGATGTTCTCGACGGCGGACGTCTCAGCCTGACAGCCGCCTTGTTCCGCATCGACAAGACGAACATGCGTGTGCCGCTTGATCCGACGCAAACGGGGGCTGCCGCTGTTCAGATCCTTGACGGTGTCGCGCGCTCGGACGGTTACGAACTTGGCGTGACCGGCAAGCCGCTCGACAAATGGTCGGTCTTCGTGGGCTTCACGCAGTTGTGGACCCAACTGCGTCAATCGACCGATCTATCGCAACTCGGCCGCCAACTGCCGAACGCGCCGCCGAGGAGCTTCACGCTGTGGAATACGTATGAACTGACGCCAGACCTCACCATTGGCGGCGGCGCGACATACAACTCTGATACTTACGCCAATGCCCAGAACACCGAATATGTGCCGGCGTATTGGAAAGTGGACGCCATGTTGAGCTACAGGATTCAGAAGAACACAGCTCTGCAGCTCAACGTCTACAACCTGACCAATGCGCTGTACTACGCGCAGTACTATGGCGGTCAGGCCGTGCCGGCACCCGGCCGCTGGGCATCGCTGTCGCTGAAGACGCGCTGGTAACTGCTGCTTCAATGCCAAAGCCCGCTCCCGGTATCCCGGGGCGGGCCCTGCTTTTAGTTGAGTGAGACGTATCGTCATGATGATCCATATCCCTAACGTGCTCACGCCCGAACAAGTGGCGCGTTGCCGCGATGTCATGACGCGCGCGGCGTGGATCGATGGCCGCGCCACGGCTGGGCATCAGTCGATACAGGTAAAGAACAATCTCCAGCTTCCAGAATCAGCGCCGGAAGCGCGCGAACTGGGGCAGATGGTGATGGAGGCTTTGGGCCGCAGCAGTCTGTTCATGTCGGCGGTGCTGCCCAAGCAGGTCTTTCCGCCGCTGTTCAATCGTTACGATGCCGGTATGACCTTCGGCTCCCACGTCGACAATTCGATCCGCAGTCATGCGAGCGGCCTGCAGATCCGCACCGATGTGTCGTCGACGTTGTTCATCTCGGGGCCTGAGGACTACGACGGCGGCGAACTGGTCGTCGAGGATACCTACGGTCAGCACACCGTAAAGCTGCCCGCCGGCGACATGATCGTCTATCCGGCGACGTCGCTACATCATGTGACGCCTATTACGCGCGGCTCGCGCATTGCGTCATTTTTCTGGACCCAGAGCATGATCCGCGATGAGAGCAAGCGCTCACTGCTGTTCGACATGGACATGGCGATCATCAAACTCAACCGCGATCACCCCGAGCATGCCTCGGTGGTTGAGCTGACCTCGGTCTATCACAACCTGCTGCGGCAGTGGGCCGAGCTTTAGCGCTCACTACTTATTGACACTGCGGTAATTGAATTGGGGTGGCGTTGCGTGCAACGTCGCGGCGCCGGCATTCGCCGGTTTGAATATAATTCCCGTAACGACCGTCTCAAGGATTCGACCCATGCCGTTTACAATGTCCCAGGCTTCACTGCCGGTCTTCGAAATCGGTCTCAACGCGCTATCGGCCGTGCTCGATAAGGCAGCGGCTCATGCGGCCGCAAAGAAAATCGATCCGTCGGTCATCCTTGGCTGGCGCCTGGAGCCGGATATGTTTGCGATGGTCCGCCAGGTTCAAATCGCCGCCGATCAGGCCAAAAACGGCTCGTCACGCCTCGCCGGCGTCGAACCGCCAAAATTCGAGGACAATGAAACGACCATCGAACAGCTCAAGGAGCGGCTCGCCAAAACGGTGGCGGTCCTCAAGACGCTCGATACCAAGGCGATCGACGCCTCGACCGAGCGGGAAATCACTTTTCCGCTTGGGCCCACCAATAAGGGCCACATGGCCGGCGCCGATTATCTCAACCACTTCGTGCTGCCGAACTTCTATTTCCACCTGACCGCCGCCTATGCCTGCGTCCGGGCCTGCGGCGTCGAGGTCGGCAAACGTGACTTCCTGGGCAATATCCCGATGCGGCGCAGCTAGCCGGGGCAGGGCGCTTAGCAGCGCCAAAAACAAAAACCGCCCCGCCGGAGCCCGGCGTGGCGGTTTCTCGTTAGACCCTAACCGGTCGAACTAGTTGCGGTAGGAGACCTGCTCGCCACCGTCTTCGTAGCTGCGGCCGGAATAGTTACCGGGGCCGCAATTACAGTTCACGCCGCGGACTTCACGGCGCTCATTGACGTAGCGCGTGCTGCCCTGGGCATAACGGTTGACGGTTTCGTTACGGTTCTCAACCTGCACGCGGTTGGTCGTGTTGACCTTGTGCAGCGTGATGTTGCGGATCACCGTGTTCTGGCGGTGCACAACGATTTCACGGTTGATGACCGGCTTGATGTTCACGATCAGCCGATTTTCCTGCACCAGATTCGTCTTCTTCACCTCGCGGGTGTGGTCGACGTAGCGGGTGTGGGTGTTCACCTGCGCAGCGCCGCGAACGACGTGGCGGGTGTTGTACTCGGAATCTGGTCGCCGGCAGTTGCAAACCGAGTCATAGTAAGTCCCGGCTGAGGCCGGGGTCGGTACGATGTTAGCTACCCCGACGAGGAGCAGCGCACCGCAGAGCGCCTTGTAGATACTTTTCATCTTAAAGCCCCGTTAACCATATAAGTTAAGCCGTGACCTCAGTTTTTCGCGTTTGAGGTATTTTGTAAAGCAAAAATTAACCATATTTTCGCCATGTCTCTTAATGGTACAAAATGGCCCCGTGAATTGTGTCCACGGGGCCGAAAATCGCTAAATATAGGCGCGATCGAAACTACTTGAGGCGTTTCGCTGCTTCCTGAACCAGGGTCAGGTCCGAGTAGTCACTCACATTGATCTTCTTTTTGACGAAGCCGAGTTCTCTGGTGGTGTCGACGTTACGCTGGAGCGCATCCAGGTTCGGGATCAGGTTCGGATCGCGATAGGCGTCCTGCTTGGTGAATATCCAGCCAAAACTGGCTACCGGGGCCTTGGTGATCTTTGATGCGATCTGCGCCGCTTCGTCGTGGTTCTTTGGGTCCTCATACCAGCGCGTGATCACCAGCATGTCCTCCATGAAATCGACCATGGCGGCGCGGTTCTTGGCGATGAAGTCCTTGCGGGCGTTCCACGAGATCATCTGGGTGATGCCGAGGGCTTCCTTCTGCTCGAACAGGACGCGGCCTTCTTCCTTGAGCTTGGGATTGAGCGCGAAGGGCAACACGGCCGGGATCAAATCGGCCTTCTTTTCCAGCAACATGGCCGGCATGGCCGGCAGCGGCGCTTCCAGCATGGTGTAGTCGCGCTTTTCCTCCAGCCCGTGCTTCTTGAGCATGGCGCGTATCGCGATGTCGACGGCGCTACCGCCGCCGTTGGTGCCGATCACCTTGCCCTTGAGGTCCTCAACCTTCTGGATGTTGGAGTCCTTGCGCACGTAATACTGCTGGCTGAAATAGCCTGGGACGCCGTCCTGGAACTCGTCGGCGATGACGCGGATATCGTCGAGCCCGGCGTTCTCGATAGCGATGGCGAGCGAGGAATAAGCGAGGTTGGAAATTTCCAGCTCATTGTTGGCGATCGCCGTGATCATTTGCGGCGTGCCCTGATAGCGGATGGTCTCGAGCACGTAGGACTTGCCCATATGCTTGGCGAGATCCTTCTTTTCCAGAAGGATAGAGCCCCAGTTGGCGACAGGGGCGACCCAGCCCATGCGGATTTTCATCGGCTCCGCGCTATTGGCGGCCGCGGCACCGAACAGGCCAAGAGCGCACGCGCTGACGAGCGCGAGTTTCAAAAGACGCATCGTATCCTCCCAAATTCCGCCGGGCCTGCGCGTTTGGTGGCAGGGCTTCACGTTCACGGAAGCAAAGATTGTCGGGCGTCCAACCGTCTTTGGCAAGCCGCCAGACGCCGCGGTTTGACCGCTATCCGGTACAGGACCGCCGCCTGCTTTTTCCCATGAACCTTATTTCCGGCGGGCACGACCCATGGTTATCGCCGCTTCATTCAACCCCGGAGAAAGACCATGTCGCGCAAATTCATTCTCGGTCTCGCCGCTGTTGCCACCCTTGCCACTGCCGCCCTTGCATCGGGTGCCGCCGACGCCGCTCACAGTCAACGCGGCAACGGCTATGTGAACGTCCACCCGCCGGTGCACCGCCTGCCACCGCGCATCGTCCGCGGCCCGCACTTTCACCACGATCACGTTGTCGTCGGCCGTATTTACGAGCGCGGCTATGTCCGCCCGGTCGGTCTGGTGCAGAGCGTAAGCGAAAATCCCTGTACCTGTTTGTGGAAGGGCTACACGCCGGAAGGCGCCGTGGTGTTCAAGGATCTCTGCACCAAGGAAATGGCGTCCGCTCCCGTGGACGGCGCGCCAGCGCAGACCGGTGAAATTCAGGCACCGAACAATTTCGCCGGCAAGACCTATCAGGATTATCTCGCGGCCAACCCGCAGGCCCAGTCCGCGGAAAAGAAAAACTGATCTCAAATCCTTTGAACAAAGCCGCCGGTGCTTCGCGCGCCGGTGGTTTTATTTTGCAAGCGGGTTAGGTCGGTGGATTGGCGGCGAGCGGCGCGTGGATCACGCAGACCAGACCTGCTGGCTTAAACTCGAGTGACACGTCGGCATTGAGGTCGCCCTTGAGGCTGCGTTGCAGCAAGACCGAGCCGAAGCCGCTCCGGCTCGGAGGCGCGACCACCGGTCCGCCGTGCTCGCGCCAGCGAATTTCAAGCCGCCGTGGTGTTTCCTCGGTCCAGTCCCAATCGAGTGTTACGCGTCCTTCGCCGTTCGAGAGCGCGCCATACTTCATCGCGTTGGTGAACAGTTCGTGCAACGCCATGCTGAGAGAAACCGCCTGGCGCGGCATCAGGAGAACGGAAGGTCCGCGCAGCGATACGCGCATTTCGTCGCCGTCGCGCATCTGCAACGAACCGGCGGCCAGTTCCCGCAATCCGACCTGTGTCCAATGGGAATCCGTCAGGAGATCGTGCGAACGGGCAAGCGACACAAGCCGGCCCCTGAACGCCTCTTGCGATTCATCGCCCATGCCTTTGAACGTCTGATGCGCGATGGCGAGGACAACGCTCAGCGTGTTTTTGACGCGGTGGTTCAATTCGGCGATCAGCAACTCGCGATGTGTTTCTGCTTGCCGGCGTGCGTCCTCGGCTTCCTCGCGCTCCGTAATGTCGATGTTGACGCCGATCATGCCGAGGAATTCGTCGTTCGACATACGCGGCCGCGCCACGGTTTGCAGAACCCGCCACCGGCCGAGCGCATCGCGATAGCGGCCTTTCAGATTGACGGTGCCGCGCTTGGCAATGGCTTCAACCATCGTGCGGCCGATCTCCGGCGCATCTTCGGGGTGCATGGTCGACGACCAATCGAATTCAGCGGTGTTCTCTTCCCGTACGCCCCAGAAATCGCGCAGCAGTTTGTTAAGGTGCAGACACTTGCCGCTCTCGTCGCTCATCCAGATCATGACAGGCGCATGTTCGGACATGAGACGGAAGCGCTCTTCGCTTTCGCGCAGCTCATGCTCGGCCGCCTTGCGCGCGCGCTCAGAACGCGCACGCTCGATGCTGAAGCCGACCTGCCGCGCGATGGTAACGGCAAGCTCGATCTCGTGGTCGGCAAAGCTGCGCGGCGTCTCGTAATACGTCATGAATTTGCCGACGGCGTGGCCTTGCACCGCCAGCGGAATGAATCCGAGCGCGCGAATGCCTTCATTCCTGATGGCGGTCTTGATCCATTCGGCTTCGTCGGTTTTGTCGATATCGGAAACGAAGATCGGCTCCGGGTCGGGGTGTCCGGCGTTCCACGGCGTGTGGCCCTCGAGCGTTTTCCGATAGTGATCGGACAGACCGCGCATCGCGACAAAGCGCATGACACCGGCTTCATCGAACAGCAGGATCGAGGCACGCGAACAGCCGAGCGCGCCGGTAATGGCGTCGAGCGCGGCGTTGTACACGTCGTCGGCCGATTGGGCGCGATAGAGCCGGTCGGTCAGCCGGAAAAGCGTCGCCGCTTCATTGGCGCGTTCGACCACTGGCTGACGAATTGGGATGCTCATCGGCTCGGGCTGTCCGGATTAGACGCTCAAATTCGCGGCCATCTTGATCCCGAGCGGCGGCCGCCACAAGTGCGGCTGCTATAATTCCCGTCGTGGACTTCAAGAGCGGTGGTGGCCAGCGTGCGCGCGATATATGTGCCCTCTGGTACTCAGGTGCGCCGTCAAAAGGGGGCACCGCGTTCGATCGGCTGCTTACGCCGTCGTCGGTTCGTTGGCTTCCTGGTGCCAGATCAGCAGCCGTCGCCGGATCAACGACATGGCCTTGACCATGACGTAGCCGATCACCGCAATCTCAACGATGCCTGCGAAGACGCCGACAGAATTGGCGAAGCGCGACGCCGTCATCATGGCGCCGCCAAGCCCGTATCCGCCCATCAGCATTTCCGCGACGACCGCGACGATCAGGGTCAACGGCAGTGCGACCTGCAAGCCGGTCAGGATCTGCGGCATCGCCGCGGGGAAGACGACCTGCGTCAGGACCTCGCGGTTGGTCGCGCCCATGTTGCGCGCCGACCAGATCAACTCGCGCTCGACCGCCTGGATGCCGACCATGGTGGCTGCGATGACCGGGAAGATGGCGTCGATGACGATGATGGTGATCTTGGAGACGTCATAGACGCCGAGCCACAGGATCACCACCGGCAGGAAGGCGATCTTCGGCATCGGAAAACCGACCGACACGATCGGGTCGAAGAACCAGTTGGCAATCTTGTTACGTGCCATCGCCATGCCGATGGCAACGCCGAGAACGGCGCAGATCGCGAAACTTACGAGCGCGCGATACAACGTCAGTGCGGTGTTGATGCCGAGGTCGCCCGAAACGGCATCGTCCCAGATACGGCTGAGCACTGCGGTCAGCGCGGGCAATTGATATGGCGTGTATTTGCCGCTGCGAGCCAGCGCTTCCCAAACGACAAGTACGAGCAGAATCGAAAACACGCGCGTGAAGGCCCACCATGCGGCGCGCAGCACGCGCTGCGCTGGCGCTTCATTCGCGGCCATCGATGTCTCTACATGCGCCATGCAAAGGTCCAGCGCGTAATGAGGAGATAGAGACGATCGGCGGCGAAGCCGAGGAACGCCACGGTCAGGACCACGGCATACATCGCGTCATAGGAGCCGTTGGCGCCGAGCGAGCCGATCAGATAGCCGAACCCCTTTTGCGCGACGATGAGTTCGGCCGACACCAGCAGGATGAACGACAACGCCAGCGCGGTTCGAATGCCGTTGAGCATCTCCGGCATGGCGCTCGGCACCACGACGTCCCACAGCATGCGCAGCTTGTTTGCGCCCATGCTGCGCGCCGACCACACCAGCACCTGTTCGCTGGAGCGCGCGCCGTTAAACGCGCCAATGGTCACCGGCAGCATGCAGCCGAGAAAAATGAGCAGAATTTTGGAGCCGTCGCCGAAACCGAGCCAGATCACGGTCACAGGGATCAGCGCCGATTTCGGTAGCGGGTAAAACACTTCGACAATGGGCGCGAGCAACACGTTGACCGGCTTCCACCACGCCATCGCAATGCCGAGCACCGCGCCGACCAAAATCGCCAAGCTCAGACCGGCCATGCCGCGATACATCGAGGCGGCGCCATTGGTGATTAACTCGCCGTCCTTGATCATGTCGATCCAGGCGAGGATCACGTCGGACAACGGCGGCAGCGCTGTCGTCGACACCAGTTCGAACCGCGCCGCCAGTTCCCAGGCAATGGCAATCAATAGGAGCGGGGAGTAGCGGATCAGGGTTTTCATGTTGGCGTCTTCATGGCACGCGAGTGCCTTGCGCCTTGATGGCTTCGTCGCGCACCAGATTCCAGATTTCGTCGACCTTCTCGCCAAAGGCCTTGGTCTTGAACAAGTTCGGATCGTTCTTGTCGAACTTCGTTTCGACGATGGTCTTGATGCGGCCCGGCCGCGCCGACATCACGGCGACGCGGTCGGCGAGATAGACCGCCTCCTGCACGTCGTGCGTGACGAAGATCACGGTCTTCGGCGTGGCCTGCCAGATGCGCAGCAGTTCGGCCTGCATCAGGCCACGCGTTTGTGCGTCGAGCGCGCCGAACGGTTCGTCCATCAGCAATATATTGGGATCAAAGGCCAGCGTGCGCGCGATGGCGGTGCGCTGCTTCATGCCGCCGGACAGTTGCGAGGGGTAGCTGTCCTCGAAGCCGGACAGGCCGACGAGTTGAATGAAATCCATGGCGCGCTTTTCGCGCTCGTCCTTGGCCATGCCCTGACGCTCGAGGCCGTACAGGATATTGCCGCGCACGGTTTTCCACGGAAAAAGTGCGAAATGCTGGAAGACAATGCCGCGGTCCGGCCCCGGCCCTGTGACGGGCGCGCCGTCGACCGAGATGAGGCCTTTCTCGACCGGCAGGAAGCCACCGATCAAATAGAGCAGCGTCGACTTGCCGCAACCGGAAGGCCCCAGCAAAGCAACGAATTCGCGGTTTTTGACCTCCAGGGAGACCTGGTCGAGCGCCAGCACCTCCCGGCCGCGGGGCGGCCGGTACATATGGCTTACATTATTGACGATGATTTGCGCGGGGCCGGACATGGTAGCATGCAGCCTCGCTACCCACCGCAAACTGTCAAGCGCGTCGTCGCTTCGTCAGCGCCATTGACCTATAATGCGGACCATCGGAAGCGTCCTGCCATGCGGGACATGTAACAAGAAACGCAAAAGGAAATGCCAGTGGCCAATAAACTCGCCGAAGCCCGCGCCGAACTTTCGCTCGCCAATCGCATCGTCGCCAATGAAGGCGTCATCGACGCCTTCGGCCACGTCAGCATGCGCCATCCCGACAATCCGAATCGCTATTTCCTGTCCCGGTCGCGCGCCCCCGAACTGGTCGAGCCGGATGACTTCATTGAATACGATCTCGACTCCAATCCTGTTCGCGATCCGGGCAATACCGGCCAGTATTCCGAGCGCGTGATCCACGGCGAGATCTTCAAGGCGCGTCCGGATGTGATGGCGGTCTGCCACCATCACGCACCCGCCTTTATGCCTTTGATCGCCAATGGCATCGATTACGTGCCGGTGTTCCATCTCGGCGCGGTCGGCGGCATCAAGCCACCGTTCTGGGACCAGCAGGACGAGTTCGGCGACACGAACATGCTCGTCATCAAGCCCGAAGAGGGCGCTTCGCTTGCCAAGGCGATGGGACGGGGCAACATGGTGCTGATGCGCCGCCACGGCGTCACGGTCGCGGGCTCGAGCGTGAAGGATTGCGTGTTCCGTACCGTTTGGTCGGCGCGCAACGCAGCCTATCAGGTGCAGGCGCTCGCGATCGGCAGCAATGTCGCGTCGTTGACGCCGGGTGAGGCGCATCAGGCCGGTTCGATCAGCTCGAAGACGACAGGCCTGACGCGCTCGTGGGAATACTGGTCGGTCCGGGTCGCCAAGGCCAACGCGGCAGGTGGTTTGCCCAAGCCAAAGGCCGCTGCCGCGAAAAGGCCGGCCACGAAGAAAGTTGCCAAAAAGAGCAGCAAGAAGAAGCGCCGCTAGTACTTTGGTCTTTCCCCGCGGGCGGCGTTTGTGTTGAATGCCGCTCGCGTGGGGCGCGCAATAACGAAATAAAAGAAACCCCTCAGGGAGGATGCGATGAAAAATTTCAAGGCGGCGGTTGCCGCGTTCGGTCTCTTGGCGCTCGGCGCCACGGGAGCCTCGGCCGAAGATCAGCTCAAGGTCGCGATGGGCCAGATCAACAACTGGGAAAATCAGGCCCCGACGCTCGGCCAGGATGCCGGCATCTTCAAGAAGCACGGACTGGTTCTGGATGTTGTCGGCACGCAGGGCGCGGGTGAGACGATCCAGGCCGTGATCTCGGGTTCCGCCGATATCGGTGGCGGCGTCGGCGCGGCCGGCGTCATGCGCGCCTTCTCGAAAGGCGCGCCAGTGCGCATTCTGTCGCCGGCCTTCACCGGCACCGGCGATCTGTTCTGGTACGTCAAGGCGGACTCGCCGATTAAAACCATCAAGGATTTCAGCGCCGACAAGACGATCGCTTATTCGACCAATGGCTCGAGCTCGAACAACATCGTGGTCGCCTTTGGCAGCGAACTGGGTTCTAAAGCGAAGCCCACCGCGACCGGCGGCCCTCCGGGAACGCTGACGGCGGTGATGTCCGGTCAGGTCGATATCGGCTGGTCCGCGCCACCATTTGGTCTCAAGGAAATCAACGAAGGCAAGATTCGCATCGCCGCGCGCGGCAGCGACGTGCCGTCGTTGAAAGGGCAGACCGTACGCGTGCTGATCGTCAATGCCGAAGCATGGAAGACCAAGCATGACGCCATCCTACGCTTCATGCAGGCCTATCGCGAGGCTGCCGACTGGATGTATGCCGATCCGAAGGCGGTCGAGATGTATTCGGCGAAGGTCAAACTGCCGGTCGATCTGCTGAAGCAGTCGATGAAAGACTTCCAGCCGAAAGAGACGATGCAGACCGACACGTTCGCCGATCTCGATGGTTCGGTCCGCGATGCGGTGTCGCTCAAGTTCCTCGAAAAGCCGTTGACCAAGGAACAGCTGAGCGAATTGATCGTGACGCCGCCGCGCAAGAAGTAGATTTTCAACGCACGAAAACAAACGGGCCGCTGCGATACAGCGGCCCGTTCTTTTTTTATAAAGGCGCGGCTTACTTTTTCTTCTTGCCGCCCTTCTTCATCGCTTTCTTGCCGTCCTTCTTGGCTTTCATCGCCTTGGCGGGTTTGCAAGCGCCGTCCGACTTCACAACAGCGCCGTCGTTGCCGGCGTAGCAGGCGTTGCGATAGGTCAGGGACAGGCCGCCGCGGGTGCCGCAGACAGGCGCCGGCGCGCTAAATATGCAGGTCGCTGAGCGCTGCGGAGCCGGTTCGGCTTTCTTCTTTGCGCTCTTGGCTTCGCTCGACACGGCCGAGCCGAGAACGAACACGGCGGCGGTCAGAGCGATTGCGGTACCGGTAACAAGTTTCTTGATTGTCATGTGCGTTTTTTCCTCACCACCCTAATGTGGAGGGCGCAACATAGGCGAGGCCTATGACGCACGACGCAAAAACGCGCGCGTCATAGCGCCGCGTTCATGGTGCAGCGCACGTTCATTTTGCGTTCAGGAAACGGCTAGTGCTTTTTCTGTGAGGTGGCGGTGATGGCCTTGAGCATTTCCGCGCGGCCGCTGTGCAATGTCGCGCGCACGCTCTCATTTTTGCCGATGGCGCCCATCTCGCGTTGCCGTTTGACGGTGCCTTCAACCATCAATGGCTCCAGTCCGAGTTCACGCAGCGTAACGGCCGACTCTTCCATCTCAGCGGCGCGGCGTTCGCCGTGGCTCGCCATGCGCTCGATATTGTAGTCGGCGATCTTGGTCCAATCGAGCGTCGGATAATTGTTCTTGAGCGAGGCGGTGACTTCTTCAAGCAAACCGGCGCGGCTGGCGGCGAGGAAGCATTCCAGCGTCAGCGCTTCCAGGCCCTTGATCATGACGCTGCGGATCATCTTGATCGCCGCGGCGCCGCCGGTTTCCGCTCCGACGATCTTAAGCTGCATCTGCAGTTCCTGCAGCAGCGGGGAGATTTCCTCGGCATGCGGGCCGGCGACCAGCAGCGGCGTCTTGTGACGCAGCGGATGGATCGGCGCGATCACCGCCACATCCACGTAGCGCGCACGTTCGCCCAGGAGCTTGGCGGTTGCCTGCTTGCGGCCGGGAGAGACCGAATTGATGTCGAGATAAAAGGGCGCGCCGGAAAGGTGCGGCTCGACCGAACGCGCCGCGTCGAGGCTGGAGGCCGCGGTCACCGCGGAGACAATCAGGTCGGTCTCGCGCACCGCATCGGCAGCCGACGTCGCCAGCCGCGCGCCCATCTTTTCTCCCGCCGCCTTCAAGCGTGCGCCGGCCTCTTGCGGAAACAGGATGTCCCAGGCGGCGATCTGCTCGATGCCGGTCTCGCGCAGGCCGGAGGCGATCGCCTGTCCGGCCTCGCCAAAACCGATGAAGGAAACGCGGGGGGTATTGCGACGGGTCATGGTTTTCCTGGGATTTCTGCAGGGCTTTGTGGCGTTGTCTAAATTCTAGTTGGTTTTGCCGGCGGCGTCAGCGGGCCCGGGCGATCTACAGCATCTCCAGTGGCGTTG
>DASYCM010000257.1:0-14218 GCA_036500165.1 Pseudolabrys sp. | reverse complement strand
ACGACGCGCGATGAATGCCTTCGAGGGCGCGTTCTGGTCGGGTCAGTCGCTGGAGGAATTGTACAAGACGCTGTCGGCGCGGCCGGCCAGCTCGATGGCAGCTTTGTTCGTCGCCGCGATGCGCGAGTGGAAGCGCAGCTTCGAAAGCCAGACGCGCTCGTTCGCCGGATTGCAGACCCGCATCGAGAAGGTGATGGACGTCACCATCGCGCGCGAGATCGAACGCCTCGAACGGCGGCTGCTCGTACTGGCAACCGTCGGTTCGGCCGGCCCCTTCGTCGGCCTGTTCGGCACCGTCTGGGGCATTATGACAAGCTTCCAGTCGATCGCTGCGTCGAAAAACACATCGCTGGCGGTGGTCGCGCCCGGCATCGCCGAGGCCTTGTTCGCAACGGCAATCGGCCTTGTCGCTGCCATACCAGCGACGATTTTCTACAATAAGTTCGCCGGCGAGGTGAACAAGCAGGCCCAGCGCCTGGAGGGGTTTGCCGACGAATTTTCCGCGATCCTGTCGCGGCAAATCGACGAGCGCGAATAAGGAAGAATTTCGATGGCCGCCAACGCCGGAACGCCGACTGTTGGACGTAGAAGCCGCCGCAGTCGCCGCCGGGTGATGAGCGAAATCAACGTCACGCCCATGGTGGACGTGATGCTGGTGTTGCTGATCATCTTCATGGTGTCGGCGCCGCTGCTCACGGTCGGCGTGCCGATCGATCTGCCGCAGAGCCAGGCCAAGAGCCTCGACAATGACAAGGAGCCGTTGACGGTTTCGGTCAACGAAAAGGGTCAGATTTTTCTTCAGAATGCCGAGATCAAGACCGACGATCTGGTGCCGAAGCTTCAGGCCATTGCGCAGGCGCGCGGCGGCAACGATGCTCGCATTTTCGTACGCGGCGATAAGAAAGTCGACTACGGCACGATGATGCAGGTGATGGGCCGCTTGTCCGGCGCTGGCTTCACCAAGGTCGCGCTGGTCACGGAATTTGCGCAGGGTTCGCAAAAATAACGATGCAGATGCGTACCGCCTCAGTAATTTCGACAGGGCTGCATGTCGCGGTGCTGTTGTTTGCTGTGGTGACTTTCACCGGCAAGCCGTTGGAAGCAACGCCGGTCGAGGCACTGCCGGTGGACGTGCTGAGCGAAAAAGAATTCTCCGAAATGACCAAGGGCGTGAAGGACGCGCCCAAGCCCGACAAGCCCAAGCCGCTGGTCGAGAAGATCGACACGCCGAAGCCGGCCGAATTGCAGGCGCCGAAGGTCGATCCGAAAAAGGAAATTACGCCGACCTCGGAAAAGCCTCCGGAGCCGAAGCCGCCCGAGCCGAAGAAGGAAGCCAAGGTCGAGCCGCCGAAGCCAGAACCGAAGCCGCCTGAACCGCCGAAGCCGGCGAAGGAAGAACCGAAGCCCGACGCTATCGCCGAGAAACTCGCCAAGCCTGACGAGAAAAAAGAAGCCAAGAGCGAGCCGCTGCCGCCGAAGAAGCCGGACATCAAGCCGCCGGAGAAGAAGCAGCCGAAGTTCGATCCGAACAAGATCGCCGCACTGCTCGACAAGCGCGAACCGACGCGCGCTGCCGCCGCCGGTGCCGAACTTAGCAACGCGCCATCGATGGGCACCGCGACCGGCATGGCGGCGCAGCTGTCGCAATCCGAAATTGACGCATTGCGCGCTCGCCTGATGGCGCTGTGGAATCCGCCCGTCGGCGCGCAGGACGCGTCGAGCTACCAGATCACGATCCGTATCCGCTTCAAGCAGGACGGAACGTTGCAGATCGGCCCGCAGGTGCTGACCAGTGGCCAGGGCATCCAGTACAACGCGATGCGCGACAGCGCCGTGCGCGCGGTGCTGACCGGGCAGCCCTATTCGATGCTGCGCCCCGAGCACTACGAAATCTGGAAAGAGATCGACTTCACTTTCGATACAAGAGAAATGTTCCACGATATTCCGGTGAGAAGACCTTTATGACCGAAAATCATTTTCTGCTGAACCGCCGCACCCTGATCGCCGGCGCCAGTATGGGCGCGCTCGCGGCACTGACGCCGCGTCCCGCGCAGGCCGCGCTCAAGCTCGATATCACGCAGGGCAACCCGCAGCCGATGCCGATCGCGATTTCGGAATTCCTGCCGGGCTCGCAATCGGAAGGCGAGGTCGCGCGCAACGTTAGCGGCGTCATCAGCAACAATCTGCAGCGCAGCGGCTTGTTCGCGCCGATCAATCCGGCGGCCTTCACCGAGAAGATCACGAATTCGGATGCGGTGCCGCGCTTTGCCGACTGGCAGGTCATCAAGGCACAAGCGCTTGTCACCGGCCGTATCACCAAGCAGGGCGACGGCAGGCTCAAGGCTGAATTCCGGCTGTGGGACGTGTTCGCCGGGCAGCAGCTCGACGGTAAGCAATACTTCACGACGCCGGACAACTGGCGGCGCATCGCGCATATCATCTCGGACGCGATCTACGAACGTCTGACCGGCGAGAAGGGCTACTTCGACAGCCGCATCGTCTTCATAGATGAGACGGGTCCAAAGGAACGCCGCGTCAAGCGTCTCGCCATCATGGATCAGGACGGGGCCGGCGTGCGCTATCTGACGCGCGGCGACGATCTGGTGCTCACGCCACGCTTCAATCCGTCGACGCAGGAAATCACCTATATGTCGTACGGGCAGGGTGACCCGCGCGTCTATCTGCTCAATATTGAAACCGGCCAGCGCGAGATCGTCGGCAATTTCCCCGGCATGACGTTTGCGCCAAGATTTTCGCCAGACGGCCAGCGCGTTATTCTCAGTTTGCAGCAGGGTAACAACGCCAACTTGTTCGTGATGGATCTGCGCTCGAAACAGACCACGCGGCTGACCGACACGCCGGCGATCGACACCGCGCCGTGCTATTCGCCCGACGGCCGCAGCATCTGTTTTGAAAGCGACCGCGGCGGCACGCAGCAGGTCTATGTGATGTCTGCGAGCGGCGGTCCCGCGCAGCGCATTTCGTTCGGCGAAGGCCGGCACTCGACACCGGTGTGGTCGCCGCGCGGCGACTTCATCGCCTTTACCGCTCAGACCGGTGGCGGCTTCGGTATCGGGATTCTGAGACCGGACGGCGCCGGCGAGCGTCTTCTGGTGTCGGGCTTCCATAATGAAGGCCCCACCTTCGCGCCGAACGGCCGCGTCATCATGTTTTTCCGCGATCCGGGGCAGGGACCGTCGCTCTTTTCGATCGATATTACCGGCCGTAACGAACTCAAGGTTCCGACGCCGTCGTTCGCGTCGGATCCGGCGTGGTCTCCGTTGCTGTCATAAGAACAACAGGCGGAACTACCCGCCTGTCTCATGCGCGCCATAATTCACCGGCTCTTAACCATAAGAAATGGTTTGGGCGGTTCCGACAATTTTAACGGCCTCCGGCAAGGTTCCATCAAGGTTGATGGAAGGTTCGCTTAACGAACGTCCTGTTATCACTGCGGAGAACGCGGGCGATCAGTCGATCGTCCGCAAACGCAATACGTCCGGTCAGTGCGTGACAATGGAGTAACCGGAATGATCAATATGAAGCAGATTCGACTCGCGGCACTCTTGGTGGCCGCTCTCGCAATGAGCGCTTGCGCCAAGAACGCCGATGAAGCCGGTGGCGCGGGTGCGAACGCTGCGGGCATGGCCACACCGGGCAGCCAGCAGGACTTCGTCGTCAACGTCGGTGACCGCGTGTTTTTCGAAACCGATTCGACTGAGTTGACACCGCAAGCGCGCTCGACGCTCGACAAGCAGGCGCAGTGGCTCACGACGTACTCGCAGTACGGTCAGTTCACCGTCGAAGGCCACGCCGACGAACGCGGCACGCGCGAATACAACATCGCGCTTGGCGCCCGCCGCGCTCAAACCGTGCGTGACTACCTCGCCTCGCGCGGTATCCAGACCAGCCGTATGCGCACCATCTCCTACGGCAAGGAACGCCCGGTCGCGGTGTGTAACGACATCTCGTGCTGGTCGCAGAATCGCCGTGCGGTCACGGTGCTCAACGCCAGTTCGTAACAGTTTCCACAGTAAGTAACGGTCACGCCGGTACACGAGGGTGCCGGCGTTGTCGTTTCGGCGGCTGTGAGTGCTCTCACTTGCAAAGGCCGCGGATTCGAGGAACCTTACGCCCAATGCGTGAGCGGACTCGGGGCTGTGACGCAAGGCATCGTCTCCCCAGTTCATGCGAGGGGGCGGGGCATGACGAGACTGGAGAATTCTGGGTATTTCCGGTTGATGAAGGCGACGCCGCTTTTGGCGCTCGGCCTGCTCGCTGGTTGCGGTGACAGCAACACCTATGTGCCGCCGCCGGCACCGAAGGTGACGGTCGCTACGCCGGAAAAACGCGCAATCACAATCTATCTGGAGTCGACCGGTAACGCAGCCGCGGTGAACACCACCAATCTGGTCGCCCGTGTGCCGGGCTTCGTCACGTCGATCAATTACAAGGACGGCGATTTCGCGAAGAAGGGCACCGTGCTCTTCACCATCGAGCCGGACTCTTACCAGCTTAAATATCAGCAGGCACAGGCGGCGGAAGTGGCGGCAACCGCCACTCTGAAGCAGGCGCAGGCCGACTTCGATCGACAGACGGATCTCACGGCGCGTGGCACGTCGTCCAAAGCAACGCTCGATACCTCGACCGCCAATCGCGACAACGCACAAGCCAATCTTCAGCAGGCGCAGGTCAATACCCAGTTGGCCAAGATCAACTACGGCTACACCAGCGTCACCGCGCCTTTCGACGGCATCGTCACCGCGCGTACCGTGTCGGTCGGTGAATATGTCGGCGCCAATAACCAGCCGACGGTGCTGGCGACGATCGTGCAGCATGATCCTATCTATGTGAACTTCTCTGTGAATGAGCGCGATCTGCTGCGTATTCGCGAGGACATGCGCCGCCGTGGGATCACCGTCGACGATCTGAAGAAGGTTCAGGTCGAAATCGGCCTGCAGACCGAACAAGGCTACCCGCACAAGGGTCTGCTTGATTATGTATCGCCGACCGTGGACCCCTCGACCGGCACGCTGAACGTGCGTGCGCTTCTCGACAATCCGAACCGCGTACTGCTGCCCGGCCTTTTCGTGCGCGTCCGCGTTCCGGTGGACAGGCGTGAAAATGCATTACTCATCCCTGAGGTCGCGCTCGGCAGCGATCAGAGCGGCCGTTACGTCTACGCCGTCACCAAGGACAATGTCGTCGAACAGCGCAATGTCGAAGTAGGCCCGCTCGAAGGGGCTATGCGCGTCGTCACCATGGGCCTCGCGGAAGACGACCGGGTAATCGTCGCCGGTTTGTTACGCGCGATCCCGGGGCAGAAGGTCGATCCGCAAACCGCGGCCGCGCCCGCCGACAAGAAGTAGCGGCGCCATGATTTCCAAATTTTTCATCGAGCGTCCGGTTCTCGCCAACGTCATCGCGATCCTGATCGTCGTGATTGGCGCGGTGTCGCTGCTTTCGCTGCCCGTGGCGCAGTATCCCGACGTGGTGCCTCCCACCGTCCAGGTGACGACCCGTTATCCGGGCGCCAGCGCACGCACGGTCATCGACACCGTCGCGCTGCCGATCGAACAGCAGGTCAACGGCGTGGAAGGCATGATTTATATGCAGTCCTACGCCGCGTCGGACGGCTCCTACACGCTCACCGTGACGTTCAAGATCGGCACGGATCTGAACTTCGCGCAGGTGCTGGTGCAGAATCGCGTGTCGGCGGCGCTATCCGGTTTGCCGCAGGCGGTGCAGGCGCAAGGCGTGAACGTGCAGAAGAAGTCGACGTCGATTCTCCAGATCGTGACGTTGACATCGCCCGACGCCCGCTATGACAGTCTCTATCTCGCCAACTACGCCACCATCAGCCTGAAAGACGACATCTCGCGTCTGCCGGGCGTCGGCAACGTTACCGTCTTCGGCGCAGGCCAGTACGCGATGCGCATCTGGCTCGACCCGGAAAAGATGAAGGCGCGTAATCTCACCGTCACCGACGTAACCAATGCGCTGCAGCAGCAAAATACGCAGGTCACCGCCGGCCAGATCGGCATGCCGCCGGGGCCGGATACGATCTCGTTCCAGTACACGCTCAACGTCGCCGGACGGCTCGACGATGCGGCGCAGTTCGACGACGTCATCGTGAAGACCGGTTCGAGCGGGCAGGTCACCCGTATCCGCGATATCGGACGGGTCGAACTCGGCGCGCAGACTTACGGCCAGGTCTTTATGCTCGACGGCAAACAGGCCGCCGGCATGGCGATTTTCCTGTCGCCCGGCGCCAATGCCCTCAATGTGGCCGAGGCCGTCAAGAAACGAATGACGGTCTTGTCGAAGGAGCTCCCGCAAGGGCTCGCCTATGATGTGCCTTTCGACACGACGATCTTCGTCAATGCGTCGATTAACGAAGTTTATCACACGCTGATCGAGGCCGGCATTCTCGTGCTGATCGTGATCATGGTGTTTTTGCAGGACTGGCGGGCGATGTTGGTGCCCGCGACGACCGTGCCCGTCACCATCATTGGCGCCTTCGCGGCGATGGCCGCGCTTGGCTTCACCGTCAATTTCGCAACGTTGTTCGCTCTCGTGCTGGCGATCGGCATCGTGGTCGACGACGCCATCATCGTGGTGGAAGGCGCCGCGCATAACATCGACAAGGGCATGAGCGGACACGATGCTTCGATCTCGGCCATGAACGTTCTGCTCGGGCCGATTATCGGTATCACGCTCGTGCTGCTCGCCGTGTTCTTGCCGGCATCGTTCCTGCCGGGGCTGACCGGACAAATGTACAAACAGTTCGCGCTGGTCATCGCTGCGACCGCCGTGATCAGCGCCATCAATGCTGTCACCTTGAAGCCGACGCAATGCGCGTTGTGGCTCAGGCCATCGGTGCCAATGGAGAAGCGCAACTTCTTCTACCGCGGCTTTAATAAAGTTTATGGCAAGGTCGAACACGCTTACGCCCGTATGATGCGCTTTCTGGTCGGATATTCGGGCGCGATGGCTATCATTGCGTTGATCGTGACCGGGCTTACGCTCTACGGCTTCTCGCGGCTCGCCACCGGCTTCATTCCGATCGAAGACCAAGGCTACATGCTGGCGACGGTGCAATTGCCGGATGGTGCATCACTGCCGCGTACGCAGGCCGTGCTCGATAAAGTGTCGACCGCCGCGCGCGGGACGCCCGGTGTCGACAAGGTCATCACTATCGCCGGCGTATCGCCGCTCGACGGCAACGCATCGCTCTCGAGCGCCGGTGTTGCCTATATCATCCTCAAGGACTGGGATGTGCGCGGCAAGGCGCAGGGTCTGCTGCCGATGATGACGAACCTGAACAAGGCAATGACCGGCATCGAAGAGGCCATGGTGCGCGTGATGCCGCCGCCGCCGATCCAGGGCATCGGCTTTGCCGCTGGCTTCACCATGCAGATTTTGATGCAGGACAACAGTCTCGACTTCAACAAGCTTGCCAATGTGACGAGCACGACCGTTGCCAATGCGGTGTCGCAGTCGAATATCGCACTGGTTATCTCGTCGTTCCGCGCCAGCACGCCGCAGTACACGATTGAGGTCGATCGCACCAAAGCACAGACCGTCGGCGTTACCGTCGATCAGGTGTTCAACGCGCTTGGCGGCTTCCTCGGTTCTTCTTATGTGAACCAGATCACCAAGTTCGGCCGTACCTTCCAGGTCTTTGTGCAGGCGGACTCCGATTTTCGGGTCGATATCGACGAGGTGCGCAACCTCTATGTCCGCAATGCCGCGGGCAGCATGATTCCGCTCGGAACGCTCGTAAACATCACGCCGGTGACGGGTCCGTCGCTGATCAGTCTGTATAATCTGTTCCCGTCATCGACGGTGATCGGCATGCCAGCGCGCGGCTTCTCGAGCGGTCAGGCCATGCAACTGATGGAGCAGGTAGCGGACAAGACATTCCCGCCGCGTGTCGGCTTCGATTGGACGGCGATGTCGTACCAGGAGAAGCTCGTCGGCAACCAGATGTATCTGGTTTTTGCGATGGCGTTGCTGCTCGTCTATCTCGTGCTCTGCGGTCAATATGAAAGTTGGTACCGGCCGCTCGCCGTTATCTTTGCGGTGCCGATCTCGCTCCTGGGTCCGGTTGCAACCTTCACCGCGCTCAAGATCGACAACAATCTCTACACGCAGATCGGCATCGTGTTGCTGATTGCTCTGTCGGCGAAGAACGCGATTCTGATCGTCGAGTTTGCGCGTGAATTGCGCGAGGCCGGCAAGGGAATCGCCGAAGCAGCGGTCGAGGCGGCACGCGAACGCTTCCGGCCGATCCTGATGACGTCTTTCGCTTTCATTCTCGGCGTGCTGCCGCTGGTGCTGGCGACCGGTGCTGGCGCCAATGCGCGGGCCTCGATCGGCATCACGGTGTTCACCGGCATGATCGCCTCGACCTGCCTGGCGGTGTTGTTTGTGCCGTCGTTCTTCGTGGTGTTGCAGGGGTTCGAGGAATGGCTTGGAGGCCGCCGGAGCAAGCCCGCTACGGCCCCTGCGGAATAGCCACGCCATATTCTGGTCGCACTCAAAGGCTTATGGTAGACGACTGGCCCGATCACCGGCCAATTCTGGCCGATCGAATGAGCCGATGAAAAACACCCGAATCTCAACATTTCCGGCGTTGACGGTCGCAATCCTGCTGTGCCTGCCGGCCGGCGTGCGTGCGCAGGACCGCTCCCAGCCGGGGTTCCTCGATAATCTGTTTAGCCGCGGCGAGTCCCAGCAGCCGCAAGGCGATTCCTCGGTCGAGTATCGCCGTGGCAACCAGGGTGGTCAGGTGGCGCAGGCCGATCCCGGCGACCTCGTCGTGCGTCTCGACCGCATCGAAAACGCGATGCGCCAGCTCACCGGCACCATCGAGCAGCTTCAGTACAAGAACCAGCAACTCGAGCAGCAGGTGCGCGCGCTGCAGGGTGGCGGTGCCGCCGCGCAGCCGCAATTTCAGCAACAACCGCAGCCCGGTGCACGGCCGAGCCAGTCGCCGAACATGCCGAACTATCAGCCACCGGCCGCGAATCCTGGCCGCCGTGGCGATCTGTTCGATCCGTCGCAGCAGCCCGGCGCGCCGGGGGCGCCGCAGACGCTCGGTAATCAGGCGTCGATCGCTGCGCCCGAGCCCGTCGATAACGGTCAGCCGGTCGGTGCGCCGGGTGGCCGCGACGCCGGTTCGCCGCTCGATCTGTCGACGATGTCGGGAAACCCGCAGATCCCGCCGGGCGCGATGGCCAACGCCGCGTCCGATCAGAGCACCTTGCCGCCGGTCGTGCGTCAGGCGTCGCAACAGCCACCGCGCACGGTGAACCCGCCGATACAACAGCAGGCACCCCAGCAGCAGGTTGCGACTCTGCCGCCGACCGCGTCGCCGCAGGATGAATACGACATGGCCTATGGCTATGTGCTGCACAAAGACTACGCGCTGGCCGAACAAGCCTTCCGTGACTTCGTGCGCAAATATCCGAATGAGCGGCTGGTGCCCGATGCGCAGTACTGGCTCGGCGAGACGATGTACCAGCGCCAGCGCTACCGCGATGCGGCCGAGTCCTTCCTTGCGGTTTCAACCAAGTACGAGAAGTCCGGCAAGGCGCCGGATTCGTTGCTGCGCCTCGGCCAGTCGCTGGCCGCGCTCCATCAGAAAGAAGCGGCCTGTGCCACTTTGGCCGAAGTCGAGCGCAAATTCCCCAAGGCGTCATCAAGCGTCAAACGCGGCGTCACCGCCGAACAGAAAAAAGCGAAGTGCTGACTCGCGACAAGTTGGTATGATCCCGCGCGCCGTTGATGGCGTGATGCCGGATCGACTTTATGCCTTCTGAAAAAGACCCAAACGTTACAAGCTTAGGCGTTTCGGCCTCGGAAGCAGCATCGCTCTTTGCCAATCTCGAACAATGTCCTGCGCTTTTGCTGGCGGTGTCCGGCGGTCCTGATTCCATTGCCTTGATGGTGCTCGCCGTGCGCTGGACAAATTCGCTCAAGCGCAAGCCCGCACTTATTGTCGCCACGGTCGACCACGGCCTTCGTGCCGAAGCGAAGCGCGAAGCAGCGGACGTCGCCAGGCTCGCGCGCAAACTTGGGCTCAAGCATCGCACCTTGAAGTGGATCGGCAAAAAGCCTGCCGCCGGTTTGCAGCAGGCGGCGCGTCTCGCGCGCTATCGGTTGCTCGCCGATGCCGCGCGCAAGGCGGGGGCGTCTCATATTCTCACGGCGCATACGCTCGACGATCAGGCCGAGACCGTGTTGATGCGCATGAGCCGAGGCAGCGGCATCACCGGGCTCACAGCAATGGGGTCTGTCGTGCCGGTTCCGGGGGAGGGTGACGTCAAACTCGTCCGCCCTCTGCTTGGCATTCCCAAAGCGCGCCTGATCGCGACGCTGACCGCCGCAAAAATTTCCTTCGCCAGTGATCCCTCGAACAGCGACCCGCGCTTCACCCGCGCGCGCTTGCGCGGCCTGATGCCGCAACTCGCGGAAGAGGGGCTCGATGCCCGGCGGCTGTCACAATTGGCGCAGCGCCTGAAGCGTGCCGACGAGGCGATCGAAGCCATGGTCAACGAGGCGTCAGAACGGCTTGCGAGGGACGCGCCGTCGGGCACGATGGCGTTCGAGCAGGCTGGCTTTGTCATTTTGCCGGCCGAAATCGTGATCCGGCTCCTTGGGCGCGCGATTACTCAGGTTGGAGACGAGGGCCCGGTTGAACTCGGCAAGCTCGAAGCCTTGTTTATGGACCTGAAAGCTGCCCAAAAGGCGGGCACTCGGAAATACCGCCGCAGTCTCGCCGGCGCCATTGTGACGCTGGATGCCCTCAAAATCACCGTGGAACGGGCGCCGCCGCGCCGGGTGGCCAAAGGCCGTCGTAGACCCTTAACCAAGGGCCAACGGGGCCAAGCCAAGGCCCAAGCCAACGCGACAAAATCGCGCTAGAATATGCAGATTCGAGGCCTTTCCATGCGGGCCACGCGTGCCTACATTGCGATAGGGTTACGGCACAAGAATAAGACACATGGCCGCGGTGACACGCGCGGCGGGTAAGGACGCCTGATGAACGCCAATCTGCGCAATTTCGCCCTCTGGGTGATTATTGTCCTCCTGCTGCTCGCGCTCTTTACGCTCTTCCAGAATCCGGGACAGCGTACGACGTCGCAGGACATCTCCTTTTCGCAGTTGCTGACTGAGGTCGATCAGGGCCGCGTCCGCGACGTCGTCATTCAGGGGCCGGAAATTCACGGCACCTTCGCCAACGGCACCAGCTTCCAGACCTATGCGCCGAACGATCCGGGCCTCGTCCAGAAGCTTTACGCCAAGGGCGTCTCGATCACCGCACGGCCGCTCACGGACAATGTGCCGTGGTTCGTGTCGCTGCTCGTCTCATGGCTGCCGTTCATCGCCTTGATCGGCGTCTGGATATTCCTGTCGCGGCAGATGCAGGGCGCGGGCGGCAAGGCGCTCGGTTTCGGCAAGTCGCGCGCGAAGCTTTTGGCCGAAGCGCACGGCCGCATCACGTTCGATGATGTGGCCGGCGTGGACGAAGCCAAGCAAGACTTGCACGAGATCGTCGAATTCCTGCGCGATCCTGGAAAATTCCAGCGGCTCGGCGGACGTATTCCGCGCGGCGTGCTTCTCGTCGGCCCTCCGGGTACCGGCAAGACCTTGATCGCGCGCGCTGTGGCCGGTGAAGCCAATGTGCCGTTCTTCACCATCTCGGGCTCCGACTTCGTCGAAATGTTCGTCGGCGTCGGCGCCTCTCGCGTGCGCGACATGTTCGAGCAGGCGAAGAAGAACGCGCCGTGCATCATCTTCATCGACGAAATCGACGCGGTCGGCCGCCATCGTGGCGCCGGTATGGGCGGCGGTAACGACGAACGCGAACAGACGCTCAACCAGTTGCTGGTCGAAATGGACGGCTTCGAGGCGAACGAGGGCATCATCCTCATCGCCGCCACCAACCGTCCGGACGTGCTCGATCCGGCGCTGCTGCGTCCCGGCCGTTTCGACCGTCAGGTTGTCGTGCCGAACCCGGACGTCGTCGGCCGCGAAGCGATCCTGAAGGTACACGTCAAGAAGGTGCCGCTGGCGCCGGACGTGAACCTCAAGACCACCGCTCGTGGTACGCCCGGCTTCTCCGGTGCCGACCTTGCCAACCTGGTCAACGAAGCCGCCCTGATGGCCGCGCGCCGCAACAAGCGCATGGTCACGCAGTCCGAGTTCGAAGACGCCAAGGACAAGGTGATGATGGGCGCTGAGCGCAAGTCGCTGGTGATGACGGATGAGGAAAAGCTCCTCACCGCTTATCACGAAGGCGGCCACGCGCTGGTTGCCATCAGCGTCAAGGCCACCGATCCGGTGCATAAGGCCACCATCATTCCGCGCGGCCGTGCACTCGGGATGGTCATGCAGTTGCCCGAGCGCGACAAGCTGTCGATGTCGCTCGAGCAGATGACCTCGCGTCTCGCCATCATCATGGCCGGCCGCGTCGCTGAAGAACTCGTGTTCGGCAAGGAGAAGGTTACGTCCGGTGCGGCCTCCGACATCGAGCAGGGCACCAAGCTCGCCCGCATGATGGTGACGCGCTGGGGCCTTTCCGATGCGCTCGGCCCCGTCGCCTACGGCGACAACGGCGACGAGGTGTTCCTCGGTTATCAGGTGTCGCGCCAGCAGAGCGTCTCGGAAGAGACCAGCCGCAAGATCGACTCTGAAGTGCGCAAGCTGGTCGAGACCGGACTGGCGGACGCGACGAAGATTCTCACCGAGCGGCGCGCCGATCTCGAAACCTTGGCGCGCGGCCTGCTTGAGTTTGAAACGCTCAGCGGCGACGAGATCAAGGACCTGATCGCCGGCAAGCGTCCTAACCGCGAGACCATCGTCGAGCCGACGACGCCGCGCGGTTCTGCGGTGCCGCCGGCCGGCAAGCCGCGTCCGCGTCCGGATGCGCCAACCGGCGAGGTTTCGCCGCTGCCGCAAGGCTGAGGTTCACAAACAAGCAAACAGACGCCCGCCGCATGGCGGGCGTTTTGTTTTGCAGGGTTTCCCTCGGCGCCCGGCTGCGCTAGCGGTTGCGCCTCATGGCAATGCAATCCGAAAATCCCCCCTCCTGGACTCTCGAAGGCTTCCGCCAGGGTGCGCTCGAAATCCTGCCGCTGATGCCGGGGCTGTTCGCCTTTGGCCTTGCCTTCGGCACGGTGGCGGCACGCAAGGGCTTCACTTTGCTCGATGCGCTGGCGATGAGCGGGACGGTCTATGCCGGAGTCGCTCAACTCGTTGTGCTTGAAACATGGCCTGACAGACTGACGTTGCCGGTGATCGGCGGCATCGTCCTGGTCACGGCGCTTATTTCCAGCCGCTTCCTCCTGATCGGCGCAAGCTTGCGGCCGTGGCTCGGCTCGCAGCCGGCGGTGAAAATTTATCCATCGCTGTTTCTGCTGGTCGAGCCGAACTGGTTGATGTCGATGCGCTACCGCGCCAATGGCGGCAGCGATCCGGCCTATCTGCTCGGCGGCGGCGTAGTCATCTATTTCGTCTGGGTCGTGTCGACCGCGGCGGGTTACGCGCTCGGCACCTCGATCGGCGATCCGCACACCTTCGGCATCGATATGGTGATGCCGGCCTTCTTCGTCGCGATGCTGATCTCAATGTGGCGCGGCTTTCGCACATCGTCCAGCATGCTGATTGGCGGCGGCGTCGCCATAGCGGTCGACTTCGTGTTCGGTGGCCTGTGGTATCTGATCGTTGGCGCGCTCGCGGGCTGCGTGGCGGGAGGCTTCATCGATGATCGAGAGTGATCCCGCCGGTTTTCTTGGTCTGCTGCTGGCGATGACGCTCGTCGTCTACGCCACACGCGCCGGCGGCTTCTGGCTGCTCGGCCGCGTCACCATCGGGCCGCGTTTGCGCAAAATCCTCGAAGCGATGCCCGGAGCGGTGATTGCCGCGACGGTGGCGCCCATCCTGCTGCACGGCGGCGTCAGCGCCATTATGGCGGTGCTGGCTGCCGCAGCGGCAATGCTGATCGTGCGCAACGATTTCGCCGCCGTAGTGGCGGGCGTCGCGGTTGCAGCTTTGGCCCGTGCTGCGGGGCTTTAAAGCAAAAAAACAGGTCAGGCGACGTGCTATCGTGGCGCATGCCCCTTCAATCCCGCGTCGATCCCTTCGGCAACCTGTTCGCGACATCCGCGCGTGGCACGGTGATGGGCAATCGCGGCGGGCGCATTCACGA
>DASYCM010000256.1:0-1914 GCA_036500165.1 Pseudolabrys sp. | reverse complement strand
CAAGATCATCATGGCGACGGTCAAGGGCGACGTCCACGATATCGGCAAGAACATCGTCGGCGTGGTGCTGGCCTGCAACAATTACGAAGTGATCGACCTCGGCGTCATGGTGCCGGCGGCGAAGATTCTCGAAACCGCGCGCGCCGAGAAGGCTGACATCATCGGCTTGTCGGGCCTCATCACGCCCTCGCTCGATGAAATGTGCCATGTCGCGGCCGAGATGGAGCGTCAGGGCTTCGACCTGCCGCTGATGATCGGTGGCGCGACAACGAGCCGCGTGCACACGGCGGTGAAGATCCATCCGAATTACCGGCGCGGGCAGGCGGTCTATGTCAACGACGCCAGCCGCGCGGTGGGCGTCGCGCAATCCTTGATGTCGGCTGAGAACAGGTCGAACTATGTGTCCGACCTGCGCGGCGAGTATGTAAAGATTGCCGCCGCGCATGAACGCGCGCAGCAGGATAAGGTGCGGCTGCCGCTCGCCACTGCGCGCGCCAACGCGCCGCAGTTCGACTGGTCCGGCGCATACGTGCCGCCGAAGCCGAAATTCTTTGGCACAAAGGTATTTGACGATTATTCAATCGCCGAACTGGTCGAGTACATCGATTGGACGCCGTTCTTCATGACCTGGGAATTGAGCGGAAAATTCCCCGCCATTCTCACCGATGAGAAATACGGCGAGGCCGCGCGTCCGCTTTACGAAGACGCCAAGGCGATGCTCAAGCAGATCGTCGACGAGAAGTGGTTCAAGGCGAGCGGCGTGGCGGGCTTCTGGCCGGCCAATTCGGTCGGCGACGACATTCACATCTATGCGGATGAAAATCGCGATAAGCAGATCGGCGTCATGCATGGCATTCGTCAGCAACTCTCCAAGCGCGAAGGCCGTTACAACGAGTCGATCTCGGACCTGATCGCGCCGCGTGAACGTGGCCTCGCCGACTATATCGGCGCCTTCACCGTGACCGCCGGCATCGGCGAAGATGTGATCGCCGAACGCTTCAAACGTGCCAACGACGACTACTCAGCGATCCTGGTGTCGGCGCTGGCGGATCGTCTGGCCGAAGCGTTCGCTGAGCGTCTGCATCAGCGTGTGCGCAAGGAATTCTGGGGCTACGAGCCGGACGAGAAGTTGAGTGCGGCCGATTTGATCGGCGAGAACTATCGCGGCATTCGTCCGGCACCCGGTTATCCGGCGCAGCCGGATCATACCGAGAAGGGCACGCTGTTCCGTTTGCTTGATGCCGAGCGCGTCGGCGTGAAGCTGACCGAAAGCTATGCGATGTGGCCGGGCGCAGCGGTGTGCGGACTCTACTTCAGTCACCCCGAGAGCCACTACTTCGGCGTCGGCAAGATCGAGCGCGATCAGGTCGAGGACTACGCCAAGCGCAAGGGCTGGAGCATCGAGGAATGCGAGCGCTGGCTGGCGCCGATCCTCAACTACAATCCGCACGCCGTCACGGCGAGCGCCGCAGCGTAATCTTCGCTCCGTCAGGCCTTCCGCCGCATCAATGCCGCAAGAACGATTGCAATGAGTGCGAGGACGGGCACGTCGGCGATCAAGTGGCCGCGCTCCATCGGATCTGTCAGGGATTGCACCGCCATGATCGCGGCATGGACTACGCTCGACCATACGGTGAACCAGATGAGGCTTCTGTGCGCGTCGGGATTACGCGACGCGATGAGGAGAAACACGCCCAGCGTCGCATACAGACCGACGATCATCATCAGGTAGTGCGAGTGACCGTGGCCCCAAACCCAGCCCGATGGCCATACGAGGCCCAACGGATATAGTGCGAAGCAAAGCAGGCCGACGACGATCAGGGCGATGCGGAGAAAAAACAGGCGATTTTCTTCCGTCATGTTGGTCGTCCCCTGTCTTCATCGCTGCATGTGAAAAATGCTGTATCCGAAAAT
>DASYCM010000255.1:0-3212 GCA_036500165.1 Pseudolabrys sp. | reverse complement strand
AGCGCGCCAAGGCCGGTGATATGATCGGCATGCAGGTGCGTATCGACCGCTTTGACCAGCTTGAGATCGAGCTCGCCGATCAATTGCAGATAGCGGTCTACTTTCTCCAGTACCGGATCGATGATCATGGCTTCGCCGCCGGCACGGCTAGCGAGCAGGTAGGAGTAGGTGCCGGAGACGCTGTCGAAGAGCTGGCGGAAGATCATCGCGCATCTCCCTGATTTACCGGCAGGCTAGCACAATCCGCCTTGGTTCCGTCGGTATTGGCTTAATCCTTCACGACCGTCAGATCCGGCCGCGAGCCCCATTCCGACCACGAGCCGTCGTAGATGCGCGCCGGTTTCTTGCCGAGCGCGTCGAGGCCAAGCGCCAAGATGACGGCGGTGACGCCGGATCCGCAGCTCGTAATGATGGGCTTGTCGGTATCGACGCAGGCTTTCTTGAAGGCCGCGGCGATCTTGTCGGTTGAGGCGAGGCGGCCGTTCTCGACGATCTCGGTATAGGGCACGTTGAAAGCGGTCGGCATGTGGCCGGAGCGCAGGCCCGGCCGTGGCTCGGGATCGCGCCCCGCAAAACGTCCCGCCGAACGGGCATCGACCACCTGCACGCTCTTGTCGTTGATCGCCATCTGCACGTCGGAGAGCATCGCCACGGCGCCGGTATCCATGACGGCATCAAACTTTGCCGCCGGGCGCTTCACTTCGCCGGCTTCGACCTTGCGGCCTTCCGTCTTCCACGCCGGGAAACCGCCGTCGAGAATGAAGACGTTCTTGGCGCCGAAGATGCGGAAGGTCCACCACGCGCGCGGCGCCGAATTCAACCCGACGCCGTCATAGACCACGATAGTGTCTTTTTCGCTGATGCCGAGCGCACTGACGGCTGCCGCGAATTGCGTCGGTCCCGGCAGCATATGCGGCAGGTCGCTCGAATGATCGGCCACAGTTTCGATGTCGAAGAAAACCGCGCCCGGAATGTGGCTGGCCACATATTCGGCCTTGGCGTCGCGCTTCTGCGTCGGCAGATAAAATGAAGCATCGACGATAACGACGCCCGGCTTGCCGAGCTCGCTTTCGAGCCATTCGGTTGTCTTGAGCCATTTGCTCGATGGGTTTGTCATAGGGTCAGTTTCTCAATTGCGGTTTCTAAGAATGTCCGGCGTTAATGCTAGTCTCAGTCAATCGTTCCGAACGGTCAGACGAACGGTAGTTTGATGTCGCTCTTGCGCTCCAGCCATGTCGGAACGGGCAGGTTTTTCGAGCGCAGGAATTCCGGATTGAACAGTTTCGATTGATAGCGCGAGCCGCCGTCGCACAGCACCGTAATGATGGTGTGGCCGGGACCGAGATCCTTGGCGAGCCTGATGGCGCCTGCGACATTGATGCCGGATGAGCCGCCAAGACACAGTCCTTCGTGTTCGAGCAGGTCGAAGATGATCGGCACCGCTTCCTCGTCGGGAATGAGATACGCCTTGTCGATCTTCATCTGTTCGACGATGGCCGTGACGCGGGCGAGCCCGATGCCTTCGGTGATCGATCCGCCGGGCGTGACCTTAGCGTCGCCGTGGTCGAAATAATTATACATCGCGGCGCCACGTGGATCGGCGACGCCAATCGTCACCTTGCTGTTCTTTTCCTTGAGATAACTTGAGACGCCGGCGAGCGTGCCGCCACTGCCGACCGAACAGATGAATCCGTCTATCTTGCGGCCGGTCTGCTCCCAGATTTCGGGACCGGTCGATGTGTAGTGCGCCTTGCTGTTGTCGAGGTTGTTCCACTGGTCGGCGAACAGCACCCCGTTCTTCTCTGTTTTTCTGAGTTCGTCCGCGAGCCTGCGGCCGACGTGCTGGTAATTATTCTGGTTGGAGAAGGGCAGCGCAGGGGATTCCAAAAGCTCGGCGCCGCACAGGCGCAGCATATCTTTCTTTTCCTGGCTCTGCGTTTCCGGAATAACGATCAGCGTGCGATAGCCGCGCGCATTGGCGACGAGTGCGAGGCCGATGCCGGTATTACCGGCAGTGGATTCCACCACCAGCCCGCCGGGACGCAGTTCGCCGCGGGCTTCGGCTTCAAGGATGATCTGGCGGCCGGCGCGGTCTTTCACGGAGCCGCCCGGGTTCATGAACTCCGCTTTGCCTAAAATCGTACAGCCGGTCGCTTCGGACGCGGCTTGTAGCTTGATGAGGGGAGTATGGCCGATTGCCTCAACGAGGCCGTCACGAAATGTCATGCCCGTTCCGGAAGTAATGGGGTCGAACGGGACCCTAGTGGAGGCCCGATAGGGCCACAAGACCGGGCAGTGGGGATAAGGAATGCGGCCAAAAGGCGTTGAAAAATCGACTTCCGGGGAAATTAGAAACTACCTTGAAACCATACCGACGCATTACCGAGCGGTATTCGGGCACATTCACCACTTTTTCGCGCCGCAGCCTTATTCCTGGACCGGTACAGAGACAAATCACGGCTTTCGGGCACGGGGCGGCTTCGGCTTATGAATCTCGACGTCAACACGCTGTTCATGGTGACGATCTATGTGGAAGCGATCCTCGGATTGCTGCTGTTGTTTGCCTGGGCGCAGAACACGCAAATTTATGCTGTTGCTTGGTGGGGTTTCGCGCATCTGATTCGCGCCGGTTCGATCGTGCTGTTCGGCATGTACGGCACGGCGCCCGACTTGATCACCATCGACCTTGCTAACGCGCTGTTGTTCACCGCCTTCGCGGTGACCTGGACCGGTGCGCGCGTGTTCGACGGCCGTTCGGTAGAGCCGGTCTATCTGGTGACCGGCGCCGTGATCTGGCTTCTGGTGTGCCGCCTTCCGGTGCTGGCGGAGGCTGTCGATACCCGCGCCCTGATCGCGTCCGCGATCATTACTGCTTACACCTGGCTCACCGCTTACGAGTTCTGGCGCGGCCGCAAAGAGCAACTGGTGTCGCGCTGGCCCGCGATCTTCATGCTGTTCGCGCACGGCGCGCTGTTCCTCTTGCGCACACCGCTGGTGACATTGTTGCCGTGGTCGCCGAGCAATCACATGCTCGGCAGCGTGTGGCTGACCGTGCTGTCTTTCGAAGCGCTGCTGTTCACGATCTCGATCGCATTCATCCTACTCGCGATGGCGAAGGAGCGCACTGAATTGCGCCATCGCACCGCCGCGATGGTCGATCCGCTCACCGGCATCGCCAATCGCCGCGCGTTTCTGCAGGACGCGGCTCTCTT